>JBFKCU010000103.1:0-8423 GCA_041620115.1 Burkholderiales bacterium
CCATCACCTGGAGCGCGCCAAGTCTGACGGCCGGCTGCCGACGCGCGATGACGTGGTGTATCTGGCGCGCGTCGAGAGTTTCGCGCGGACCTCAAACACCGGTGATCGTGCCGATCTCGCCGAAGTGCCGGAGAACGCCGGCGTGTGGCCGCTGGTGACGTCGACGCGCGACAACTGCCTGGGTTCGCAGTGCGAGCATTACGACAAGTGTTTCGTCATGAAGGCACGCAAGCAGGCGCTGGAGGCCGATGTGGTGGTGGTCAACCATCATCTGTTTTTTGCCGACGTGATGCTGCGCGAGGAAAGCGTCGCCGAACTGCTGCCGGCGTGCAACACGGTCATATTTGACGAGGCGCACCAGTTGCCGGAAACCGCGAGTCTGTTTTTCGGGCAGTCGGTGTCCACCACGCAGATGATCGACCTCGCGCGCGATGCCCGCATCGAGGGCGCGGTCAGCGCCAAGGATTTTGCCGCGCTGCCGGTGGCGGCCGCGGTGCTGGAAAAAGCGGCGCGTGACCTGCGCCTGGCTTTTGACGACAACGGCACGCGCATGCCGGCGACAACGGTCAAGCGCCGCCAGGCCGTGACCGAGGCGCTGGACGTGGCTTGCGCCAAGCTCACCGACCTGGCCGAAGCGCTGCATACACAGGCCGGGCGCAGCGAGGGGTTGCAGCAGTGTTTTGAACGCGCCGATGCACTACGCGGCCAGCTCGATGGCTGGCGCGAAGACAACGACGCTGAACTGGTGCGCTGGGTGGAGGTGTTCCACCAGTCGGTGCAGTTCAACGCGACGCCGCTGTCGATTGCGGAGATTTTCAGGAAACAGGTCGAGGCGCAGGCCAAGGCCTGGGTGTTCACGTCAGCGACATTGTCCGTCAACGGTGACTTCAGGCATTACGTCAACGAACTCGGCATCGAGGCGGCGCAGACTGCGAGCTGGGCCAGCCCTTTCGATTTCGCGCAGCAGGGCTTGCTGTATGTGCCGCAGCAACTGCCGGAACCCAATACGCCCGACTACACCCGCGCCGTGGTCGAAGCGGCATTGCCGGTGGTCGAGGCGAGTCGCGGCCGCGCGTTCCTGCTGTTCACCAGCCTGCGCGCGATGCGCGAGGCGCACGGGTTGCTGGCCGAGGCATTTGAAAAACGCGGCTGGGAATACCCGCTGCTGGTGCAGGGCGAGGGCTCACGCACCGAACTGCTGCAGCGCTTTCGTACGGTGGGCAACGCGGTGCTGGTGGGCAGCCAGTCGTTCTGGGAGGGGGTGGACGTGCGCGGCGACGCGCTGTCGGTGGTGATGATCGACAAGCTGCCGTTTGCACCACCCGATGATCCGGTACTGGCGGCGCGCATCGAGAAAATCAACGCCGAGGGCCGCAATGCATTCATGGAGTATCAGCTGCCGCGCGCGGTGATTTCACTGAAGCAGGGTGCGGGGCGGCTGATTCGCGACGAGACCGACCGCGGCGTGCTGATGATCTGTGACCCGCGGTTGATATCCAAATCCTACGGCAAACGCATCTGGCGCAGCCTGCCGCCGATGACGCGCACCCGCGAGCTGGGTGACGTGGTTGCGTTTTTTGAGCGCGAAGCCATCAGCCCGGCGGCGGTGGCGTAACGTCGGTCGCGTTGGCGGCCGTACCCTGGGTGAGCCGCGTGCGTACCAGGTCGATGTGGCCGCGCAGCGTATAGACATAATCCCAGTACGTCAGCGGCACGCGCGCGGCTTCGACGCCTTCCTCGATTTCATCCAGGCGCTTGAGCAGTTCGGCGGTGTCGCAGGTGTCGGGACTGCGATGGGCCTCGATCTCGACACGGCGCAGTTCCTTGTACCAGCGGAATACCTTGCTCTTGACCCGCCAGTTGTAAAACGCCGGCATGATGCGCATCACCGGGATCAACACCACGATCAGCGGCACCAGCAGCACCAGCAGGCGCTCGATCAGGTTGGCCACCCAGAAGGGCATGTAGCGCTGCAGGAACGGCGGCCCGGATTTGAAAAAGCGCTGTGCATCCTCGCTCACCGGAAAGTCGCCTTCGCGCGGCGCGGGAAATTCGCCCGCCTTGCGGAACACGCCGGCGCCGCCATGCACCCGGGTCACCGCCTGCAGCAGCACCGAGATCAGCGCCGGGTGCAGGTCCTCGCGCGCAACAAGGTGTGCGGTGGTGGCGACCATGCGCACACTGGCAGACGGGATGTCGTTGGCCAGGTCGACCATGCCGCGCGGCAGCGTAATGGTTGAGAGGTAGTCAAAGCGCCGCGCCAGCGCTTCGGCCTGGGCGAGGCTCATCAGCCGCACGCCGGGCGCGGCCAGCAGCTTGCGGATTACGGCCGCATCGGAGGCGATGACAAACATGGCCGCGTCAATTTTGCCGTCGATCAGGGCGTCGGCGGCAGCCATGCCGGCCAGCGGCAGCAGCGGGGCGTCGGCGCGCAGGGCGCCGCTGGCCTGGAGCACGTTGTTGGCCAGCGCGCGCGTGCCGCTGCCCTCGGGGCCGGCGGCGATGCGTTTGCCCGCAAGCTGGGCGAGCAGCGTGAGTTCGGTGGCGCCGCGGTAAAAAATCCACAGCGGTTCGTAGTAGAGCGCCGCGAGCGACACCAGACCGTATTCCCTGCCGGGTACGGCAACGCCACCCTGCAGCAGGGCCACGTCAACGCCGGATGATGCCTCGGTGAGGCGGGCCAGGTTTTCGACGGAGCCGGACGAGGGGCGGAGGATGACTTCGATTTTTTCCTTCGCGATCAGGCTGCGGTAACGCTCGCCGAACTGATGATAGGCACCGTCGACACTGCCGGTGGAGATCACGAATTTGTCGGGCGGCGCCGGTCGCACGAAGTGGAAGGCGACGAAAAAGGCCGCGCCGATGATCAGCGCGGCGATCAGCGTGACCAGTGACAGTTCACGGGTGTCTCCGCCGTCAATGTCGGGGTCGCGCCGCCAGGGGAGCAGGCGCGCCCACCGGCTGCGTGTTGGTTTGTCGGACGATGCTGTCATGGTGAGTTCCGGTTCATGGTGTCAGCCAGCGCCACAGCAGCCATGCGGCGAATAGCCACAGCAGGATGAACACGGCTGCGGCGACGTAGTTCCGCGGTTTGGCATGACGCGCGTCCAGCCACGCCTGCGCCTGTTGCCGGCAGGCGGTGAGGACTGCGGCGGGCACCAGTTTGAGGGTGAGCCAGATGCCTGCCGGCAGCAGAATCAAGTCGTCGAGCAGGCCGAGCACCGGCACGAAATCCGGAATCAGGTCGACGGGGCTGAAGGCGTAGGCGACCACCAGCACGGCCAGGATTTTCGCGGCCAGTGGCGTTTGCGCATGCCGATAGGCAAACCACAGCGTCACCACCTCGCGCTTCAATTGCCGCGCCCAGTCTTTCAGGCGCGCCAGCATCACACGCTGCGCAGTGCCGCGGGCACGGCCCACAAGTCATGGGCATCGGATTTGGTGATCTTGACCTTGGTGAACTCACCGGTCTTCAGTTTGGCGCCCTGGCGGATGAAAACGCGGCCATCGATTTCGGGAGCATCGGCGCTCGACCGCGCGATCGCGCCGTTCTTGCCGACCTCATCAACCAGCACGGTGATGACCTGGCCGACGCGGCGCTTGAGTCGCGCGGTGCTGATTTTTTCCTGTACTTCCATGAAGCGCGCGCGGCGCTCTTCCTTGAGGCCTTCGGGCAGCGCGTCGGGCAGCGCATTGGCTGCGGCACCTTCGACCGGGGAATAGGCGAAACAACCGACGCGATCGAGCTGTGCTTCCTCGAGGAATTCGAGCAGTTCTTCGAATTCGCGTTCGGTCTCGCCGGGAAACCCGACGACGAAAGTACTGCGGATGGTCAACTCCGGGCACATTGCGCGCCATTCGCGGATGCGCTTCAGCGTACCTTCGGCGTTGGCCGGGCGTTTCATCAGCTTGAGAATGCGCGGGCTGGCGTGCTGGAACGGTACATCCAGATACGGCAGCAGTTTGCCCCCGGCCATCAGCGGGATCACTTCGTCGACATGCGGATACGGATACACGTAATGCAGCCGCACCCACACGCCCAGTTCGGTCAGCGCCTTCGCAAGTTCGGTCATGCGCGTTTTCAGCGGACGCCCGCCCCAGAAGCCGGTGCGGTACTTGATGTCGACACCATAGGCGCTGGTGTCCTGCGAAATGACCAGCAGTTCCTTCACGCCGGCATTGACCAGGTTCTGTGCTTCCTGCATGACGTCGCCGATCGGCCGGCTGACCAGGTCGCCGCGCATCGACGGGATGATGCAGAAGGTGCAGCGGTGGTTGCAGCCTTCGGAAATCTTCAGGTAGGCGTAGTGCCGCGGCGTGAGTTTGATGCCCTGCGGCGGAATCAGGTCCACATGCGGGTCGTGCGGCTTGGGCAGGTGGGTGTGCACCGCTTCCATGACCGCGTCGGTCGCATGCGGGCCGGTGACGGCGAGCACCTTGGGATGGGTCTCGCGCACGATGTCGCCCTTGGCGCCGAGGCAGCCGGTGACGATGACGCGGCCGTTTTCATGGAGCGCCTCGCCGATGGCGTCCAGCGATTCCTCCACTGCCGCGTCGATGAAGCCGCAGGTGTTGACGACCACGAGGTCGGCGTCCGCGTAAGTGGGCGAGACGATGTAACCCTCGGCTCTCAGCTGGGTGAGGATGTGTTCCGAATCGACCAGTGCCTTGGGGCAGCCAAGCGAGACGAAACCGACTCTACGCGGAGGGGTGGGCACAGCAGAGAATCAGATGAAAGTGCGAAGGAGACGTAAACCGCAGCGGCTCAAGACTTGGGTTCTTCGTCGTCTTTCTTGGCCGCATCGGCACCCTGGAATCCGGGGAAGGGGAAATTGCCCCAAAGATTCCGCGTCTGGGTCGTCAACTGGTTCTGCATGTCGAGGAAGGTGCGCGCACTCTGTTCGAGGTAATTACCCATCAGGCCCTGCATCGCGGGGCCCTGCATTTTGACGAATTCATTCCAGGTTTCGGAATTCAGCATCGGGTTCTTGCCATACACCTCGCGCGACTGGTCCTGCAGTTTCTGCTGGATCTGCATGAACGTCTGGATGTTCTTCTCCAGGTAGCCGCCCATCATGCCCTGCATCGCGTTGCCGTAAAAACGGATGATCTGCGACAGCGAGTCGCTGGTGAACATCGGCGTGCCGGCGGATTCTTCCTCGAGAATGATCTGCAGCAAAATGCTGCGCGTCAGGTCGTCCTTGCTCTTGGCGTCCTCGACCTTGAAATCCACGTTTTCCAGCACCAGTTTTTTCACGTCGGCCAGCGTGATGTAGCTGCTGGTCTCGGTGTCGTAGAGCCGGCGGTTCGGGTACTTCTTGATGGTTCTGACCTGTGCGCTCATGGGGACTAATCCAGGAAATCGGAGTTTTATTGTCTCACAGCAAATGTTGCGATGCAACTAGGACATTTAGAAATAGTCAATAAAATCAATAATATATATCTCCACTTCATGCTGCGGGCGGATGCACAAGCATTGACGGGGATCAACCATGCTGCGGCGCACGGGTGAGATACTGGACTTTCAAATTGTATCTCCATATCTCTTGTTGAAGGAGGCAGCCATGGCCAAGACACCCGACCAGATCAATGAACTGAATCAGAAAGCCACCGAAACCGCAGCGAAGCTGGCCCAGCTCTCGATGGAGCAGGGTGAGCACATGATCAAACTGCAGGTTGACGCGATGCGCAGCATGCTCGACGACAACATGAAGGCGGTGAAGGCGCTGATGGAGGTGCGCGATCCGCAGCAGTGGGGTGCCGTGCAGGAACGCAACATGCGCGACATGATGGGGCGGCTGACCGACTACACGCGCAGCATGCAGAACCTGGCGGGCAAGACCCAGAAGGAAATCAGCGACGTGGTGGAAGACCGGCTTCATGCCATGAATGCGCAGTGCCAGTCGCTGGTGGATTCGATGGCAGAAGCCGCCCCTCCGGGATCGGAGCCCGTCTTCTCGGCGATGAAGCAGACGCTGTCGGCGGCCGACGGTTTGATGGACACGATGTCCAAGACGGCGCAGCAATTCGCCCAGACGGCGGAATCGGCCATGAAGGTAGCGGCGGACGCGGCTGTTAAACCGGGCAAGGGCGGCAAAGGCGGCAAAGGGGGCAAGAGCGACGACTGAACCGGGGCGCAGCTCCGGCGCTCTGGTCCGGAATTGCATTTGAAATAAAAAGCCCGCGGCGCGATTGCGCTGCGGGCTTGGTCTGCGGCGAGCCGTTCAGGTGCCGCCGTGACCGGCGGATGACCCGGGCACGATCTGCTACTGCATGTGCTGACCGCCGTTGATCGCGATGTTGGCGCCGGTGACGAAGGCAGCTTCCTCCGAACACAGATAGGCGACCAGCCCCGCAACTTCTTCCGGCTTGCCCAGCCGGCCGATCGGGATCTGCGGAATGATCTTGGTGTCGAGCACTTCCTTGGGGATGGCCATCACCATCTTGGTGCCGATGTAGCCGGGTGAGATGGTGTTGACCGTAACGCCCTTGCGCGCGTATTCGAGCGCCGCGGCCTTGGTGAAACCGTGCATGCCGGCCTTGGCCGCCGAGTAATTGGTCTGACCGAATGCACCTTTCTGGCCGTTGACCGAGGACACGTTGATGACCCGTCCCCAGTTGCGTTCCGCCATGCCGTCGATGACGGGTTTGGTCATGTTGAACACGCTGTCGAGATTGGTCTTCATCACGGCGTCCCAGCCTTCTTTTTCCATTTTGCGGAAGGTGGTGTCACGCGTGATGCCGGCATTGTTGACCAGCACATCGACCGGGCCGACATCCTTGGTCACCTGTGCGATGGCTTTCTGGCAGGACTCGTAATCGGCGACATCCGCCGGCACAGCACGAAAGTCATGGCCCTGCTTTTTCATCTCCGCCAGCCATTCGCCGTGCTTCTTGTTGCCGGGGGAATAGGTGGCGACGACCTTGTATCCCATTTCCGAGAGTTTGATGCAGATGGCCTCACCGAGACCCCCCATACCGCCCGTGACGACTGCGACGCGTGCCATGTTCACCTCCTGTGTTGATCTTGTTCTTTTTAATTTAACAGCAATCGGGCCCGCCGGATATTGTTTGGTTGCGAATCAGGCGACTTTGTCTTTGACGTAGCGACCCGGCGCCGGCTCGATCACCGGATATTGCGCGTTGCCCGCCGCTGCAGGCGCGGCGATTTGTGCGCCGCCGTATCGCTTGAGCCAATCGGTCCAGTGTGTCCACCAGCTGCCCGGGTGCGTGGCCGCCCCCTCCAGCCAGGCATCGGCCTCCGCCGGCAGGGTGTCGTTGGTCCAGAAATTGCGCTTGTTGCGCTGCGCCGGATTGATTACGCCGGCGATGTGGCCGCTCGCCGCCAGCACGAACTGCAGCGGACCGCCAATCAGTCCGGTGGTGGCATAAGCCGTGCGCCAGGGAACGATATGATCCTCGCGCGCGGCGAGCACGTAGGCGGGCATGTCGAGTTTGGACAGATCCACCGCGACGCCGCACATGTTCAGCCTGCCCGGAATGCGCAGGTTGTTCTCGAGGTACGTGTTGCGGATGTAATAGGCATACATCACTCCCGGCAGGTTGGTGCTGTCGCTGTTCCAGTACAGCAGGTCAAAGGCCGCCGGGGTGCGACCCTTGAGGTAGTTGTTGACCACGTAGGGCCAGATCAGGTCGTTGGCGCGCAGGCTGGCGAAAGTCAGCGCGAGTTCGCGACCGCGCAGCACGCCGCCCTGGGCGAATTCGGCTTCGCGCGCCGCCACGTAAGCCTGATCGATGAACACGCTCAATTCACCGGTATCGCTGAAGTCGAGCATGGTGGTGAGGAATGTGACGCTGGCCACCGGGTCCTCGCCGCGTGCACGCATCACCGCGAGCGCGCAGGCGAGCAGCGTGCCGCCGACGCAGAACCCCAGCGCATTGATCTGCGGCGCGCCGCAGATGTCCTGTGCCACCGCGATTGCGCGCATGACGCCGTGTTCCAGATAATCGTCCCAGGTCGCGGTGCCCATCTCGGCGGGCATGTTGCGCCACGACACCATGAACACCGTGTGTCCTGCAGCGACCGCATGGCGCACGTAGGAGTTGTCCGGCTGCAGGTCGAGTATGTAGTACTTGTTGATGCATGGCGGCACCATCAGCAGGGGCCGTTCATGCACGGTTTCCGTCAGCGGGCTGTACTGCAGCAGCTGCATGAAATCGTTTTCGTAGACCACTGCGCCGGGCGAGATGGCGAGGTTGCGGCCCACCTCGAATGCGGTGGCGTCCGTCATCGACACCAGACCCTTGTCGATGTCGGCGGCGAGGTTTTTCAGGCCCTGATTAATGCTGTCGCCTTCGGTGGCAGCGGCGAGCTTGATGGCTTCGGGATTGCTCCAGGGATAATTGGCCGGCGACAGTGCATCAATGAGCTGGCGCGTGTAGAAGCCGAGTTTATGCTTGGC
>JBFKCU010000104.1:0-8409 GCA_041620115.1 Burkholderiales bacterium
GGACCGGGTCGCACCGGAGATGATTTCATTGCTGAAACGCAATTCCTGCGGTAAAGCACTCGACATCGCACGTGTTGCGCGCGACATGCATGGCGGCAACGGCATCGCCGATGAATTCCACGTCATCCGCCATGTAATGAACCTCGAGGCCGTGAATACCTACGAGGGCACGCACGACATCCACGCCCTGATCCTCGGCCGTGCACAGACCGGCATTCCCGCGTTCTAACCACTGCTGACCGGAGATCCGCATCATGCTCGACATCAGACCCACGGGCGCCGCGCTCGGCGCCGAAATCGCCGGCATCGACCTGTCGCAACCGATGGATGAGCCGACGTTCAAGGCTGTCGAAGCCGCGTTGCACCAGCACGAAGTCATCTATTTCCGCGGGCAGAAAATCACCCCGGAGCAGCACATTGCGTTCAGCAAGCGTTTTGGCGAACTCGAGAAACATGTGCGCGTGGATTGCTGCAAGCCCGGTTATCCGGAAATATTCGTCGTCTCCAACATCATCGAAAACGGCAAGCCCATCGGCACCCAGGATGCGGGACTGTTCTGGCATTCCGACCTCGCGTACATGGCCGAACCCAGCCGCGGCTCACTGTTCTACGCGCACGAAGTGCCGCACGATGCCGCCGGAAAACCGCTGGGTGACACCCTGTTTGCCAGCACCACGGCCGCCTGGAACGCCCTGCCCGATGACATCAAGCACCGCCTCAAAGGCCGCCGCGCCGTAACCTCGTATGCCAAGGGCTACTACCGTGACCGCAACAGCGGCCCGCGACCGCCGCTGACCGAGGCGCAGAAAGCGCGCACCCCGGACGTTGAGCATCCGGTCATGCGGACGCACCCGTACACGAAAAAACCCTGTTTGTTCATCAATGAGGGGTACACCGCGCGCATCGTCGACATGGACCAGGCGGAATCGGACAAGCTGCTCGAATTCCTGTTCGAGCACGTGTCACGTCCCGAATTCACCTATCGCCACCGGTGGCGTGCCGGTGACTTCCTGATCTGGGACAACTGCTCGACCCAGCACCGCGCGGTGTTCGATTACGCGCTGCCGCAGCGCCGACGCATGGAACGCACGACACTGTGCGGCACCGCGCCGTTCTGACCCCGGTACCGGACCAGCCGGGCTCACGGGGCCGCTTCAGGCTTCAGCCTCCCAGGAACAAACGACCCACCTCCGGATTCGCCAGCAGCTCGTCGCCGCTGGCGGCCATCGCAATTTCGCCGGATACCAGCACGTAGCCGACATCCGCGAATTCCAGGCCCCGCTTGGCGTTCTGTTCCACCATGATGATGGTCTTGCCTTCGGTTTTCTGCAGATCGCCCAGAATGTCGAACACCATGTCGATGAACCGCGGCTCCAGGCCGATTGAGGGCTCATCGACCAGCAGGACTTCCGGCTCCATCACCAGCGCGCGCGAAATCTCCAGCAGGCGGCGCTCACCGCCCGACAGAACCTTGGCCTGGTGTTTGCGCCGTGCCGCCAGCCTGTCGTACTTGGCAAACACCTTTTCGGCGCGCTCCTTGGCCTCTTCCGGCCGATCCAGCAGAAAGCCGCCCATCCACAGATTTTCTTCCACCGTCATGTCGGGAAACACCGACTTGTCCTGCAGAATATAGGCGATGCCGGCCTGCTTGAGCTTCTGGTTGGCGCTGCTGCGCGTGATATCCATTTTCTGCGCGCCCTCACCGATCGTGATCTTCCCGTCAAAAATGTTGGTAAACCCGTATATCGAATGCAGGATGGTCGATTTGCCCGCGCCATTGGGGCCGATCAGACAAAGCGATTGTCCGCGAGCGACCTGCAGATTGAAGTCGTGCAGGATTTCCATCTTGCCGTAGCCCGCGCTGAGCCCGGCAATTTCCAGAAGCGGCTTGTTGTTCGCCAGCTTTGCCAGGTGCTCGCGCGTCACGTTGCTGCCGAGTTTGGATGCCTGTTTGTTGACCTCCTCGACCGACATCACGACATCGACGTCGCCCATGTGATAGCCGCTGGCGCGTTTTTTCTCTTCTTCGGTTTTTGTGATCTCTTCAGCCATTAATGCGCTCCCAGATAGGCATCGATCACGCGCTGGTCGCTCTGGATCTCCTCGGGCGGACCGTCGGCCAACAGCTCGCCATGCGCGAGACAGTAGATATGCTGCGCCATGTTCATGATCACCCGCATGTTGTGCTCGATGATGAACATCGTGATGCCGAACTCCTTGTTCGCCCGGTGAAGGCGATCGATGAGCCCGTTGATCAGCGTCGGATTGATCCCGGCGGTGGGCTCATCGAGCATCAGCACCTTGGGTTCATTCATCAGGGCCATCGCGAACTCCAACAGCTTCTGCTGGCCGAATGACAGCGAACCCGCCGGCAGATGCCGTTTTGCGTACAAACCGACAAACTCGAGCAATTGCTCGGCGCGATCATTGATCTTCTTGTCATAGGGCGCAAACATGTCGCGCCAGGTCGCATTGCGATGCGGGATGGAAATCAACATGTTGCGCACGCAATCCATCTTCCCGTAAATGCGCGTCTGCTGGAATGTCCGAACCAGTCCCAGCCTGGAGATTTTCTGGACATTGAAATCGGAGATTTCCTTGCCCATGAACCGGATCGAGCCGCCGTCGATGGGGTGATAGCCGGCGATGGAGTTGAACAGCGTGGTCTTGCCGGAGCCGTTCGGCCCGATCAGGCCGGTGATGCCGCCCTGCTTGACCGACAGGGTGATGTCGCGATTGGCAACCACGCCGCCGTAGGATTTGCTGACCCCTTTGATTTCAATGACCGGCGTGCTCATGCGGATTCCTCCTTGCTGGAAATGGTGGTGCGGCGGTCCACCACCAGTCCGAAGCGCTCCGGCCATTTTTCCTGCGCCCAGCCCATGATGCCCTGCTGGAAGTAAATCACGTTGATGATGATCAGCACGCCCAGCGTGATCCATTGCCAGCCCAGCATGTAGGTCCACGTCACCTCCTTGATGACGTGAAACAGCACCGCGCCGATCACCGGGCCCCAGATCGTGCCCTTGCCGCCGAGCAGCACCATCAGGACCATGAAAATCCCGAAAGTCGTCGTCGGAAACGCCACCTCCAGAGGTTCGATGAAACCGATCATGTTGCCGAACAGCGCACCGGACATGCCGAGAAAAAACGCCGACACCGTCCACGCCACAGTCTTGTAACGCGTGGTGTGTATGCCCATCGCCTCGGCCTTGATTTCATCGTCACGAATCGCGTTGAGCGCAAGCCCGAAACGGGTCGTGTACAGCCAGCGCAGGCAGACGAAGGTCGCCACCGTCAGAATAAAGCAAAGCAGGTAGAAGAACTGTGAGCGCACATCCGGGTCGCCGGGATAGACCGGCAGCGAGATGCCACCACCACCGCCGACATACTCCCAAGTGCCGACGAGCTCGGCCGCTGCCAATGCCACACCCAGCGTGCCGATCGCGAAGTACGGTCCGCGCAGGCCAAACATGATGCGTCCGAAAATCACCGCCAGTCCGATAGACGCCACTGCCGCTGCAATTACCCCCAGCGCAAGACCGGTGAAATACTGCTGATCCGTGAAATCCACCTTCACCGCACCGAACGCGGCCGTGTAATCGGCGACATCGTAGTACAGCCCGATCTGGACCACGGCGCAGATGTACATGCCCGCGCCGAAGAAGAAGATGTTGCCCAGCGAGTTGTAGCCCATCTGGCCGCCCTGCAGATCCCAGGTCAGCGAAAACAGGATCATGATCCACAGCAACGCGAGTTGCAGCGTGTAATCGGGGAACAGCATCGGCGCTATTACGCCGGCCACCAAAATGCCCGCATACAGCAGCTTGTTGAACACCGCCATCGCCGGTCTCATTGCACCACCTGCCGGTGTCGCGCCTGCTGGATCTGCCGCACGATCAGGATCAGTACCAGCAGCCCGACCACGGTCGCCTGCTGGAACTCAGCACCGAACACGAATCCGGCGTACTGCTCGGCGAAGCCCAGGCCGAATCCGGCCATGATCACGCCGGGCAGATTGCCCAGTCCCGCCGCGGTGACGATCACCAGCGAGCGGATCGTATGGGTGATGCCGAAATAGGGCTGGATCACCCAGATCATCGAGATCAGCACACCGGCCGCACCGCAAATGGCTGAATTGAGCGCAAACGTAAAGGCATAAACACGGTCGGTGTCGATACCCATGACCCGGGCCGCCCGCACGTCCTGCGCGGTCGCCCGTATGGCCTGCCCCATGCGGCTGCGCTTCATGAACACAATCACGATCGTGGCCAATACGGCAGCGATCACCAGAGAAACGATCTTGATTTCGTTGACCGTAACGAAGTCACCCAGCAACAGCGTATCCATGCCGGACTCCGCGGTCTGTACATCCGCACCGAAGATGAGATTCATTGCCTGCGCCATCACAATGGCCAGACCGAACGTCGCCAGCAACGACGTAAACAGATCACGGTCGATAATGCGGCTGATGATGAGTTTGTAGGTGATCCAGCCAAACGCAAACATGATCACTACGGCGATCGGCAATGCCAGGACCGGATTCAGCCCAACGCTGGAGAGGCTCACGGCGATGTATCCGCCCAGGATCACGAAGTCGCCCTGCGCCAGATTCTTGATGTTCATCACGCCCCAGACCAGAGCCATGCCATAAGCGGCCAGCGCGAAGGTCGCGCCGATGAACAGCCCGTCGAGCAACAACTGTGCATTGAGGACCGGCGCATCCACCAGCAGAGACAGGTTATCAAGCATGGAGTGCTCCCGTTATTGTTATGGATGTACTAAACCGCCCCGCCCCCGTGTCTGTCACACAGGGGCGGGACAGCACCTCCTCCGAGGCTCCGTTATTGACTTGCTTTGCGGGGATACTGCAGTTCTGACGATGCCCATTTGGTGGGTGCAACCACCTTGTACTCGCCATTCTGGATCTGGCGCAGCACCATGGGCTTGGCCACGTTGTTCCCGGCAGGCGAGAACTTGATGTTGCCGTAGAACGTTTCCATCTCGGTCGCGGACAGCGCCTGGCGCAGCTTTTCGGTGTCAAAGGAATTGGCACGCTCGAAGGCATCTTTCCACACCAGCACTGCAGCCGAGGCCTGTGCGGTCTGATACGGCACCGTCTTGTAGCTCGGATAAGCCGCCTTGAAGGCCTTGTCATAATCCGCTGCGCTGCCGAAATACTTGTCCTTGTAGCTCAGCGTTTCCGACCATTGCGTCGGGCACAGGAAACCGTTCGTGGACGCGCCGAACTGCTGCACGACCTTGCCGGATTCACAATGCGTCATCGCAATCAGCGGCACATCGATGTTCATCTCCTTGATCTGGCGCGCCGCGGTGGTAGCCCCTTTTTCATGGCCCGACACTACCAGCACGTCCGGCTTGAGCGCCTTGACCTTGGTCAGCGTCGCGGACATGTCACTCAGGTCGCGCGGCAGCTTGTCATCGATGACCACTTTCATGCCGTACTTCTTCGCGTCATCCACGACACCCGCGCGCACGTCCAGCGAGAACGGATCGTTCTCGAACGCCATCGCGATCTTCACGGTCGACGGCTTCTTGCCCTGCTTCTCGGCCATTTCGGCCGCCAGCGCGATTGAACTCGCCAGATACTGCTCTGACGTTGACAGCACCGCGAACAGATACTTGTAGCCTTGGGTAAACAGCGAACGTGATGCGCCTTCCGCCTCAACCATCGGAATCTTGTACTTTTCGGTGACCGGCGCAATCGCCTTGGTCAGGCCCGAGCTGTACGGTCCCAGCATGAACTTGATATTGTCCTGCTTGATCAGGCGCTCCGCCAGCTGCGCGCCGCGCGCCGGGGTCGACTCGTCATCGTAATAGATGACCTTCAGCTTGTACGACTTCCCGCCAACCTTGACGCCACCCATTTCATTGATGCGTTTGATCGCAAAGTCATAGCCGTTCTGCGCATTGACACCGTTGCTGGAATATTTGCCGGTGATCGAAATGGCGGAACCGAGGACGATCGTGTCGCCTTCCACTTTCGCATTTGCGGGCAACGCGGCAAGCCCACCCACTCCGACAAACGCACTGAACACCAGTGCTTGCGCAATGGCGGTACGACGAAATAGCTTGTGCATGTTGATCCTCCTCCTGTTATTTGAACTGTGCTGCAACGCCAGAAGCGGCATCAGGCTGCGGTTATACTCCGCTCTGACATATGTGTGCTGAGAACACTGATGGCTGATCGCGCCCGATTACTCGCTATACGCAAGAAACCCGGCCCACATACCTGCTGCGAAACCGGAAACAGCCATCTATAATCTGGACCCCATGCAGCAACGAAAGTTTCACACAAATTAACTATGTTGTTGTTTTTACGAGTTTTATTGATACGGTGATCGGGCGCTGAAAATGGCAATGTCATCATGCGAAAAATGCGGAGGCGCCCCAGGACCGCGGCGCTGGGCTGCGGCCCTTCTGCTCGCGCTCAGCGCCGCCACATTGCGCGCAGACCCGATTCCCGCCGGCGCCAGCCAGGGCACCATCAACATTGCGGGACATGACATCAGCATCCACACCTACAAGCCGGCCCACTATAACGGCGGCTCCATCCTGCTGGTGCTGCACGGCCTGGGTGCGAATGCGCCGGGGTATCGCAACTACGCAGTACCGCTGGCCGACGCCCACGGTTTTCTGATCATCGCGCCGCTGTTTGACCGCAAGCGTTTTCCGACCTGGCGCTATCAGACCGGCGGCCTGGTGCGTGATCAGCAGCAGACCGGCGAATTCCGGATCGAGCCCGAATCACAGTGGACCGGCCGCATGTTCCTCGACATCATCGAGGCCGTGCGCAACATCGAGGGGCGCCCGGATCTCGCATATTCGCTGATCGGTCACTCTGCCGGTGGCCAGACATTGTCTCGCTTTGCCGCATTCGTACCCAACGCGGCACGGCATATCATCATTGCCAATCCGTCCACCTACCTGTGGCCCAGCCGCGACGAACGCTTTCCGTATGGTTTCGGCGGCCTGCCCCCGCGGTTCGCCGACGATGCCGCGCTGCAGCATTACCTGGCGCAGCCGGTGACGGTGTTGCTGGGCACGGCCGATGTCGAACGCGGCAGCGATCTCAACACGCGCCCGGGCGCCGAACGCCAGGGCGAAAACCGCTACGCGCGCGGGCACAACGCGTTTCGCGCCGCCCAAAAGCTGGCGCAGGAGCGCGGCTGGGCATTCCACTGGCGCCTGATCGAAGTCCCGGATGTCGCACACAGCGCGCGGCGCATGTTCGGCAGCCCTCAGGTGCTGGCGGCGCTGGCCGCCAACTGACACCCTGACGGGCGATCAATCTCTCTAGTCGGGGAGATGCTTGCGCAACTCCACGGGCTTGCGCTTTGAACGCATGCGAAGATTGAGCATCTCCACCGCCACCGAAAACGCCATCGCAAAGTAGATATAGCCCTTGGGGATATGCATGCCCCAGCCTTCCCCGATCAGCGCGACACCGACGAGAATCAGGAACGCCAGCGCCAGCATCTTGACCGTCGGATGGCGATCGACAAATGCGCCTATGGGTCCTGCCGAGAACAGCATCACCCCCACCGCAATCACAATCGCGATGACCATGATGGACACCTGATCGACCATGCCCACCGCCGTAATCACCGAATCCAGCGAGAACACGATATCAATGACGGCGATCTGCGCAATGACCGCGCCGAATGTGGCCGTGCCCGCCACGACACCGCTGGGCCCTTCGTTCTCGCCTTCGAGCGAGTTGTGGATTTCATGCACGCTTTTCCACAGCAGGAACAATCCGCCGCTGATCAGGATCAGGTCGCGTCCGGAAATTTCCTTGCCCCACAGACTGAACAGCGGCGCAACCAGCGTCATCATCCAAGCGAGGGTCAACAGCAGGCCGATGCGGGTCAGCATCGCAAATGCCAGGCCCAGCGTACGCGCCCTGGCGCGCTGATGTTCGGGCAGCCGCCCGCAAAGGATGGATATGAAAATGATGTTATCGACGCCCAGCACGATTTCCAGCGCGGTCAACGTCGCCAATGCAATCCACGCATTCGGATCGGCAAGCCATTCCATGGCACTCTCCTGTGAAATCAGTTCTTAACGATAACGCGATAAACCGTCGCAAATGCATCCCCGCGACCGCATGGAGCGCGCACACACTGAAATGCTGGTAATTATAAAGAGTTGCCTGAAGTCCGCGCCGCTCCGGCGTCCTGCAATTACAATAAAGTCATCGGCCTGAACCGCCGGTTGCACAAGCTCAAGCCAAAGCGGATCGTTGTAAATTCTGCTGCACAAATGTTCCCGTCACGAGACGCCTATCATCCATCACTGAATAAGAATTGAGAACCGGACATGTCACTGGACCTTGCTCACCTGCGCACCTGGATCGGTAAAAAAGAAACCCATGACGATATTGCC
>JBFKCU010000105.1:0-8362 GCA_041620115.1 Burkholderiales bacterium
GCCATGGACGATGCCATTGCTGGCACGCATGCCCGAGGTGCGGGCCGGCATTACCAATCCGTTCGGACACGGTGCGCTGCAGTTGCCGGCGCGGCGGCGCCTAGGCCGCGCACTGCGGTCCGCTGCCTACGATCACGCGCTAGTGCTGCCGAATTCGTTCAAATCGGCGCTGATTCCCTGGTTCGCGGACATTCCGCGGCGCACCGGTTTTCGCGGTGAAGCACGCTGGGGCCTGATCAACGACCTGCGCCGGCTCGATCCGCTGCAATTGCCGCAGATGGTGCAACGATTCGCCGCTCTGGCACTGCCACCCGAAACGCCGCTGCCGGAGCCGTTGCCGCGTCCCGCATTGCAATCGTCCCTGCAGCAACAGCAGCAACTGCTGGCGCGACTCGGGCTGTCCCGGGACAAGCCGGTGATTGCCTTCTGCCCCGGCGCTGAATTCGGTCCGGCCAAACGCTGGCCGGAAGCCCACTTTGCAGCGCTGGCGAATCTGCTGGCGGCACGCGGCTGCGCCGTCTGGCTGGTTGGATCTCCCAGGGACCATGCGGTCGCGGAATCCATCGCGCAGGCGAGCACCGCCCTGAACCTCTGCGGCAAGACCAATATCGCTGAAGCCGCCGACCTGCTGGCAGCAACGCAACTGGTCGTCACCAACGATTCCGGGCTGATGCATGTCGCGGCCGCGGTGGGACGACCCGTAATCGCGCTGTACGGGTCGAGTTCGCCCCGCTTCACGCCGCCATTGCACCCGGACGCGCGCATCGTGTCGCTGGGTCTGGAATGCAGCCCCTGTTTCAAACGCGAGTGCCCGCTGGGACACCTGAAATGTCTCAACGACCTCGCGCCGGCGCGTGTCTACGCCGAAATCGATTTTGCTAGAATCGGCGCCTGACTGCGAAGCCGGAGCCGTCGTGAAAAAAGCGCTGTTCGCCACACCCCAGGATGCCGAAGCGGCTTTCTATGAAGCGCTGGTCAAACGCGACCTCGACGCAATGATGGACGTGTGGGCGGATGACGACGACATGTATTGCGTGCATCCGGGCGGCGTGCGCATCTCCGGCGTTGAGCGCATACGCGAATCGTGGCGCCAGATCTTTGCCGGCGGCCAGGACCTGAACTTCAGGCTGCGCGAGCAGCAGATCATCCATACCATGATGCTCGCCGTGCACAGTGTCTATGAGGACATTGCCATCGCCGGTCAGCCGCGCATGCGTCAGCCGATGATCGCCACCAACGTCTATCAGCGCACCGAGCGCGGCTGGCGCATGGTCGTGCACCATGCGGCTCCGGCGCCGGGTTCGGCCAAGGCGGTTGTGGCTGATGAGCCCGCGACCAAGACGCTGCACTGAATCGCCGAAAAAACCGCGGCATCCGCTGCAGTGCCTGCAACAGCTGACCGCATAATGAACTTCCTGCCGAATAAACACGGCATATCCGCTATACTGAAGCAGTCCGTTTAGTGGACGAATCGCCGTGTTGCCGCGGAACCGACGCGCTGCAGCCGACAGTCCTCGCGCAAAACCACCTGCACCACGCAAACACATGACCGACAGAAAACCGGCTCCCGAACTCGCATTGCCCGCGCGCGCCGGCAAACCGCGCCGCCGCGGTATCACGTCGATGATCGACTTCGGCCCCGATACTTTCGGCTGGTCCGGGGGCGAACGCGGCATCAGCGATCTGCTCGACGTCGCTGCGGACTATATCGACTACGCCAAGATCTATGCAATGAACGCGCTGCTGATCCCCGGCGACGTCGTAAAGCGCACGACCAGGCTCTACCTTGATGCCGGCGTGATGCCCTTTGCCGGCGGCATCCTGTTTGAATACGCCTGGCACCGGCATGAGATCGACGGACTGATCGCACTGCTCAAGCGCCTGGCGATTCCAGGCCTCGAAATCTCCGAGAACTACGTGACCCTGTCGGAAGACGATCGCGCACGGATGATCGACCGCTTCCAGAAGGAAAACCTGAAAGTGGTCTACGAATTCGGCCGCAAGAATCCGGACCAGGCGATGCGCCTCGACGATCTGGAGAGCCTCGTGCGCGCAGTTGCCGCGCAGGGCATACATCATGTCACCGTCGAGCAGTGTGAAATGGACCTGCTTGCCAGGGACGCGCCGGACAGTCTCAGAACCCTGTCGGCGCAGGACTGGTTCGACCATGTCGTCATCGAAGCCGACCCTTATCGTTTCCCGCAGCAGCATGTGCAGATGCTGCGCGACTTCGGCCGCGACGTGAACCTCGCCAATATCGCGCCCGGCCAGGTGCTGCGGCTCGAAGGCTTCCGCCAGGGCGTGGGCCGTGCCGTCAACTATTCCTTGCTTTCGGGTGATGACACACGGCCCGCCGGCAGCAACGCTTAGTTTATAACCTGTTGTTTTTAAAAAAACTTAAATTACTCCCATGAGCCAATCGGTCTTCGGTAATCCTGATGTCATCATCGTCGGCGCCGGCAATGCCGCCGCCTGTGCCGCACTCGCCGCACGTGAGAGCGGCGGCAACGTGATCATGCTGGAAGCCGCCCCTATCGAGGAATGCGGTGGCAACAGCCGTTACACCGCGGGCGCGATGCGCGTGCTGTTCAACGGCGTGGATGACCTGCAGCAGATCGTGCCGGACCTGACCGAAGAAGAAAAAAAAGCGGACTTCGGCACTTATACCGCCGATCAGTTCTACGACGACATGGGCCGCATCACCCAGTACCGCACCGACCCCGACCTGTGTGAAATCCTGGTGTCGCGGAGCCTCGAGACGCTGACCTGGATGCGCAAGAAGGGCGTCAAGTTCCAGGCGAGTTTCGGCCGCCAGGCGATGAAAATCGACGGCAAGTTCAAGTTTTTCGGCGGCCTCGCTGCGGAGACCTGGGGCGGCGGCCCGGGTCTGGTTGACAACGAGCACAAGGCCTGCGAGCGCGAAGGCATCAGGATATTCTACGAAACCCCCGCCACGGGCCTGATGACCGACGACAACGGCAAGGTCGTCGGCGTCAAAGCACGGCATGAAGGCAGGCACGTCGAGATTCCGTGCAAGGCCGTGGTGCTCGCCTGCGGCGGTTTCGAATCGAACGCGGAGATGCGCACCCGTTACCTCGGCGCGGGCTGGGACCTCGCCAAGGTGCGCGGCACGCGTTTCAACACCGGTGCGGGCATACGCATGGCGCTCGAAGCCGGCGCGCTGCCCTACGGCCACTGGTCAGGCTGCCACGCCGTGGGCTGGGACCTGAATGCGCCGGCCTTCGGCGACCTCGCCGTCGGCGACAACTTCCAGAAACACAGTTATCCCATCGGCATCATGATCAACGCCAACGGCGAACGTTTTGTCGACGAAGGCGCGGACATTCGCAACTACACCTATGCCAAGTACGGCGCGGTGGTGCTGAATCAGCCGGGCATGTTTGCATGGCAGGTGTTCGACGCGCAGTCGATACCGCTGCTGCGCGACGAGTACCGCATCAAACAAGTGACCAAAGTGCGCGCCGAAACGCTGGAGGAGCTGGTTAAGAAACTTGACGGCGTCAATGCTGACGCCTGTCTGCGCGAGATCAGGGCCTACAACCAGGCGGTGCGCACCGACGTGCCGTTCAACCTTACGGTCAAGGACGGGCGCCGCACCGAAGGCCTCAAAATCAACAAATCGAACTGGGCATTGACCATAGACCAGCCGCCGTTTGAAGCCTATGCCGTCACCTGCGGTGTCACCTTTACCTTCGGCGGCGTCAAGATCAACCACGAAGGCAATGTTGAAGACACTGCGGGCAAGCCGATACCCGGTCTTTATGCTGCCGGGGAAATGGTCGGTGGCCTGTTCTATCACAACTATCCGGGCGGTACCGGCCTCACCTCCGGCGCCGTGTTCGGCAAACTCGCCGGCGGCAGCGCCGGAACCTATGCCAGGTCCTGAAACCACCCCATGTTCCAGACTGTGAAAACCCGTCTTGCGCCCGCCGGTTCCAGGCGTAGAATCCAGCGCACGACCCATCCAAGGAGTCCGTCATGAATGCACCCGCCGTCAAAGTCAACAAACCCGTACGCGATCAGGTCAGCAAGGAAGAATGGCAAGCCCGCGTCGATCTTGCCGCCTGCTATCGCCTGATGGCCGAGTTCGGCATGGTGGAAATGGTCGCCAACCACATTTCGGTGCGCGTGCCCGGCACCGAGGACCAGTTCCTGATCAATCCGTACGGCATGCTCTACGAAGAGATGACCGCGTCGTCGATGCTGAAAATCGACCTCGAGGGCAACGTGCTGTTCAATGCCACCGACTACGGTGTCAATGAGGCCGGCTTCGTCATTCACAGTGCCGTGCATGCCGCGCGCCACGACGTCGAATGCATCATCCACACCCACACTCTGGCCGGCATGGCGGTATCGGCAATGAAGTGCGGCATCATGCCGATCGCCCAGTCATCGATGCGTTTCCTCGATATCGCCTACCACGACTACGAGGGTGTTGCGCTGCGGCTGGAAGAACGCGAGCGCCTGGTGCAGAACCTCGGCAACCGCGAAGCCATGGTGCTGCGCAACCACGGCCTGCTCACCACCGGCGCCACCATTCCCGAGTGTTTCAACAACATGTACCGGCTCGAGCGCGCCTGTCAGTTGCAGGTGATGGCGCTGTCGTGCAACACCGAACTGCAAATGCCGCCGGAAGAAGTCACCAAATACACCAACAACCTGATGCTCCCCGGCGTGCGACGCCGCTTCGGCCTGCTCGAATGGCCGGCCCTGCTGCGCAAGCTCGATCGCAAGGATCCGTCATACCGCGACTGAGCCGGCGTCCTTGATGAAAAAAGCCCCGCACGCGGGGCTTTTTTTCGACTGCTGCGCGGTTATTTCAGCAGCCGGATCGCAACCGGATATTTGTAGTGTTCCCCTTTGGACGCTGCGACCGCTGCCAGTATGCAGAACACCAGGTTGACCACCAGCAACAGCGGCATCAGCAGCATCCCGATGAGCACGAACATCAGTATCCATGAGGCTACGAACGCGATCAGCATCGTGATCTGGAAATTAAGCGCCTCCTTGCCCTGTTCATCGACATAGGCGGACTGATCCTTCTTGATCAGCCAGATGATCAACGCGCCGACAAAGCCGGATACGATGCCCAGCAGGTGGGCGAGCATGGCCAGATTGCGATCATCAGTGCTCGGGGCTTGCACCACAGGATCTTCCATTGTTCTGTCTCCCTGATTTGCTGCGTTGGCTGCGGATAACAACGCCGGGAATTGTGGCATGCGCATACGCCGGCGTAAACCGCTTACTATTACAGCCATGACTGAATGGCAATCCCGCTACCGGGCGCCGCTGTGGCTGCCCGGCGGCAACCTGCAGACGCTGTACGCGGCGCTGCTGGCACGACTCCCCGCGGTCGCTTACCGGCGCGAACGCTGGGATACGCCCGATGGCGATTTCATCGACCTCGACTGGACGGTCGCACGCACCGCGACAAACACACCGCTCATCGTGCTGTTTCACGGACTGGAAGGCAGTTCCGGCAGCCATTACGCGCGCTCGATCATGCACGCGGCCACTCATCGTGGCTGGCAGGGCGTGGTCGTGCATTTTCGCGGTTGCAGCGGCGAGTTGAACCGGCTGCCGCGCGCCTACCACTCCGGCGACAGCAGCGAAATCGACTGGATCCTGCGCCGGCTGCGGCAGCGCCACGCGGATGCGCCGCTGTATGCCGCCGGCGTATCACTCGGCGGTAACGCCCTGCTCAAGTGGCTGGGCGAGCAGCACGACGCCGCACTGTCGGTTATCAGCCGCGCGGTCGCAGTATCTGCTCCTGTGGATCTGACAGCGGCTGGCGCCGCGCTGGAACGCGGCTTCAACATGGTCTACACCAGAAATTTCCTGGCCACCATGAAACGCAAATCGCTGGAAAAACTGCGCCTGCACCCGGGCCTCTTCGACGCCGATCGCGTAAGCGCAGCACGTACGCTGCGCGAGTTTGACGATCTGGTGACCGCGCCGCTGCATGGTTTTCGTAATGTCGACGACTACTGGACGCGCGCCAGCAGCAAGCCCGGCCTCCGCCGCATCGCCGTACCGACGCTGATGCTGAACGCGCGCAATGACCCGTTTCTGCCGGCGTCGGCACTGCCTCTGGAGGACGAAGTTTCAGCAGCAGTCACGACCTGGTTCCCCGCGGCCGGCGGCCATGTCGGCTTTATCACGGGCGCTTTTCCGGGGACTCTGGCGTGCCTGCCCGAGGTTGTGCTTGGCTTCCTGAGCGCGCCATGATACATTTTATAACATATTGTTTTTATTGAGATTTTTATGAATCAATCAAACCTGCCCCCGGCGGAAATCTTCAAGGCCTACGACATTCGCGGCATCGTCGGCACCACCCTGACCGTGGCCGGTGTGGAAGCCATTGGTCGCGCCGTCGGCAGCGAAGCGCAGGCGCGCGGACGCGCCACCGTGGTCATTGGCCGCGACGGCCGCAACTCCGGCCCCGAACTCGCTGCAGCGCTCGCGCGCGGCCTGCAGGCCAGCGGTGTGGATGTCATCGACGTCGGCCAGGTCGCGACACCCATGCTCTATTTCGCCGCGCACGAACTCGACACACTGTCCGGCGTCATGGTCACCGGTTCGCATAATCCGCCGGACTACAACGGCCTGAAAATGATGCTCGCTGGCGACACACTGGCCGGTGATGCGATCCAGGCGCTGCGACAGCGCCTGGTGGACAAGGACCTGCGCAGCGGCGCCGGCGGCTATCGCACCCATGACATCCGCGCCGCCTACCTGCAGCGTATTGTCAGTTCGATCAAACTCGCGCGGCCGATGCACATCGCGGTCGATTGCGGCAACGGTGTCGCCGGCGCCACCGCGCCGGCGCTGTACCGCAAACTCGGCTGCACGGTGCAGGAACTGTACTGCGACGTCGACGGTAATTTCCCGAACCATCATCCTGATCCGTCGCAGCCAAAGAACCTCGCCGATCTTGTCGCTGCATTGCGCAGCGGTCCTGCCGAACTCGGTCTTGCCTTTGACGGCGACGGCGACCGGCTGGGCGTGGTCACCAAATCCGGCAAGATCATCTATCCGGATCGCCAGCTGATGCTGTTCGCCGCCGACGTGCTGTCGCGCAACCCCGGCGCCGAGATCATTTTCGACGTCAAATGCACGCGCCACCTGTTTGACTGGATCACCCGGCATGGCGGCCGGCCGCTGATGTGGAAGACCGGCCACTCCTTCATCAAGAAAAAACTCAAGGAAAGCGGCGCGCCGCTGGCCGGTGAGATGAGCGGCCACATGTTCTTCAAGGAGCGCTGGTACGGCTTCGACGACGGCATGTATGCCGGTGCGCGGCTGCTCGAAATCCTCAGCCGCAGCGCCGATGCCGGCGCCGTCCTCGAGGGACTGCCCGACGCGGTGAGCACGCCCGAGCTGCAGATCAGGCTGCAGGAAGGAGAGAACTACGCGCTGATGGCAAAGCTGCAGCAGGAAGCGCGGTTCGCGGGCGCGCGCGACATCATCACCATCGACGGTCTGCGCGTCGAATACGCCGACGGCTTCGGCCTCGCGCGGCCGTCAAACACCACGCCGGTGATCGTGCTGCGGTTTGAAGCAGACAATGAAAAGGCGATCCAGCGAATCCAGCACGAATTCCGGCGCGAGCTGCTCGCGGTCAAGCCCGACGCGGAGTTGCCGTTCTAGCGCGCTGTCGCGTCAACCGCGTGACGGGTTAGCGCGGCGCAGGCGGCGTCCGGCCCAGTGCATCCAGCCGGACAAATTCGCTGACGCCGTCAACCCGGTAGCGACGCATGCCATGGCGCGGATAGTCGCAGATATCGACGGGACAGCGGTTGCCGCCGACCAGGTAAACCATGTCCTCCTGATGCGGATTGGTCAGCGTATGCGGCGCCGACCCGGCAACGAATCCCATGAAATCACCCGGGCCGACCGCGGATTTCTCGCCGCCGATTTCGGCAATCCCATGCCCGGAGAGGATGTAGAGCCATTCCTCGTCCTGCTGATGAAAGTGATAAACCGTGCTTTCGCGGCCGGGCTCGAGTCGCACCAGGTGCACCCCCAGGGTTTTCAGTCCGGTCGCATCGCCCAGCGAGCGCGTTCGTCTCTGTGCCTCCGGATCGAGCGCGTGGCAATGATGCGTTTCGGTCAGTCGCTCGATATCTGTTTTACACAGTAACGCCCGCGTACCGGCCATGGCATGCTCCTTATAGACGCTGCTCCACCCAGGCGCGCACCGACTGCAGCGCCTCGGGCAGCTTCGACGCATCGGTGCCGCCGGCCTGCGCCATGTCGGGCCGCCCGCCGCCCTTGCCGCCGACCTGCTGCGCGACATGGTTGACCAGTTCGCCCGCCTTGACCTTGCCCGTCAGATCGC
>JBFKCU010000106.1:0-8361 GCA_041620115.1 Burkholderiales bacterium
GCTCGCCGGGGTCGGCGATCTGATGCTGACCTGCACCGGAGACCTGTCGCGCAACCGGCGCGTCGGACTGGCGCTGGCCCGCGGCGAAACCATCTCCGCAGTACAGGCCGGTCTGGGTCATGTCGCCGAAGGCGTATTCACGGCAGAGGAAGTGCAGCGCCGGGGTCGCGCCTGCGGGATCGAGTTGCCGATTACGGATGCGGTATGCCGGGTGCTGGCCCGGCCGGGAACGGCGGCGGACGTCGTCCGCGAATTGCTCGCGCGCGATCCCAGGCCCGAGCACGCCATGCCGTCGGGCGGCTGATTTTCAGGCGCCGTTGCTGAAACCCAGCTGGCGCCACGCCTCATAGGTCACGATCGCAACCGCATTTGACAGGTTCAGGCTGCGATTTTCCGCACACATAGGCAGGCGCAGACGCAGGCCGGCAGCGAATTCTTCCAGCA
Source organism: Burkholderiales bacterium (assembly GCA_041620115.1). GTDB lineage: Bacteria > Pseudomonadota > Gammaproteobacteria > Burkholderiales > SG8-41. The sequence continues at coordinate 445 of JBFKCU010000106.1, forward strand.
CGGCGTCGGGCAGCCCGCGGGTCTCGGGGCCGAACACCAGTACGTCGTTCGCGGCATACCGCACCGTGTCGTAGCGGGTGCTGCCGCGCGTGGTGATTGCCAGCATGCGGCGGCCGCTGAAATACGTGCGGCACGCCGGCCAGTCGTCGTGCACGGTCATGGTGGTGCGTGCGCGGTAATCCAGCCCCGCACGCGCGAGGTTGCGGTCGCGCAGGGTGTATCCCAGGGGTCGCACCAGATGCAGCCGCGCGCCGGTATTGGCGGCCAGCCGCATGACGTTGCCGGTATTGGGTGCGATTTCAGGTTCGTAGAGTACGATGTCAAACATCAGACAAGCGTCCGCGCGCCGATCGGTCGGCAGCATTCTTGTATTGTCACCAAGGCGTTTACCGGATATCCTTATTTATCAATAACATGCGAAAGTATGGGGAGGGGCGGTAGCCCATGTTCGTGTGCATCACATCATTCTGAGCGAAAACTGAATGGGACGTCCTGAAAAGATCCGCCTGGGCGAGATTCTGGTCCAGCAAAAGCTGCTCACGGCGGAGCAGTTGAAGACCGCTCTTGATGAGCAGAAGAAAACAGGACGCCGCCTCGGGCGCGTGTTCATCGAACAGGGCTTCATCACTGAGGAACAGATATCCAAGGCACTGGCGCGCCAGCTGGGTGCCGAGTACGTCGATCTCAAGCATTACAACATCAAACGCGAGGTGATCGCCAAGCTGCCCGAGACCCAGGCGCGGCGTTTTCGCGCCGTGGTGCTTGAGGAGAGGGAGGACGTGTACGTAGTCGGCATGGCCGACCCGACCGACCTGACCGCATACGATGAAATTGCCCGGCTGCTGAAACGCGACATTGATCTCGCGGTGGTCACCGAGACCGAGCTGCTACGCGCCATCGATCGCAGCTACCGGCGCACCGAGCAGATTAGCGGGCTGGCGCACGAACTGGGCGAGGAACTCGGTGAATCGGCCACCATCGACTTCGCCTCACTGGCGACGACGCCGGGCATGGAAGAGGCCCCGGTCGTCAAGTTGCTGCAAACCGTGTTCGAAGATGCCACGCAGGCACGCGCGTCCGACATTCATGTCGAGCCCCAGGAGCGGCGGCTGCAGATCCGCTTCCGTATCGACGGCGTGCTGCACCTGCAGACCGAAGCCGATCCCAAGATTGCGCCGGCAGTGGTGCTGCGCCTGAAGCTGATGTCGGGACTGGATATTTCCGAGAAGCGCCTGCCGCAGGACGGACGGTTCAACATCAAGGTGCGGAACGTAGCCATCGACGTGCGGATTTCAACCATGCCGACGCAGCATGGCGAATCCGTGGTCATGCGTCTGCTGAACCAGGGCAGCGGCATACTCGGTCTGGACAATATCGGCATGCCCGAGAACATGCTGACCAAGCTGCGCGAAGTCATCCATCGTCCCAGCGGCATGGTGCTGGTCACCGGACCCACGGGCAGCGGCAAGACGACGACACTGTATGCGGCGCTGAATGAGTTGAACACGGCGGAGCGCAAGATCATTACCGTCGAGGATCCGGTGGAATATCGCCTGCCCGGCATTAATCAGGTGCAGATCAACGAAAAAATCGAGTTGACTTTCGACCGCGTGCTGCGCTCGGCCTTGCGCCAGGATCCGGATGTGGTGCTGGTCGGCGAGATGCGCGACGAAAATACCGTCGAAATCGGTCTGCGCGCGGCGATGACCGGTCACATGGTGTTCTCAACCCTGCATACCAATGACGCCATCAGCACGCCGGTGCGCCTGCTCGACATGGATGCGCCACGTTACATGGTGGCACTGTCATTGCAACTGGTCATCGCCCAGCGCTTGGTGCGGGTAATCTGCGAGAGCTGTGCCGAGGATTACAAGCCGCTGCCTTCCGAGCATGAATGGCTGCGCAGCGAGTTGGGTGACAGCGTTGACCGGCACACCTACAAACGCGGGCGTGGCTGTTCCTACTGCAACGGCACGGGTTATGTCGGCCGTACCGGCGTGTACGAGATGCTGGAGATGACCAAGCCGGTGGTTGAGGCCGCCAACCAGGATGACATGCAAAAGCTGATGACCGTCGCGCGCCAGCAGATCGGCAAGAAAACGCTGCGGCATCATGCGGCGGAACTGGCGGCGACAGGAAAAACATCGCCCGATGAGGCGATGCGCATCAGCAGCCAGCTGGAAGATTAAGCGCCGCGCGATGCCATTTTTTTCATACAAGGGGCGTGACGGGCGCGGCGAGGCAGTGCATGGCGTGCTCGAGGGCGCCGATACCGGGGCGGTGGCCGGCCAGCTCGCGGGCCTGGGCATCATTCCGCTGGAAATCAAGCCGTCGGCGCCGCCGCGCTCTGGGGGCATGAATTTTTCGCTGGCGTTCGGCAAGAAAAAGGTGACACACACCGAAGTGCTGTTGTTCAGCCGGCAGATGTACACGCTGCTCAAGGCCGGCGTACCGATCATGGGCGCCCTGAAAGGGCTGGAAGATTCAACGGACAATCAACGCTTCGCGCAGGTGGTGCGCGATGTGCGTGTAAGCCTGGATACCGGCCGCGAACTGTCAACCTCGCTCGGCCGGCACCCTGAAGTCTTCAATCCGTTCTATATCGCAATGGTTGCCGTCGGCGAGCAGACCGGGCGGCTGGAGGAGGTGTTTCTGCGCCTGTTCCATCACCTCGACTTTGAAAAGTTCATGCGTGACCAGGTCAAGGCGGCAATCCGTTACCCGTCGTTTGTCGTGGCGACGATGGCCATTGCGATTGTGATCGTTAACATCTGGGTGATCCCGGCGTTTGCCAAGGTGTACGCAGGGTTCAAGGCGGAACTGCCGGTGATGACCAAGGCCCTGATCGGCTTTTCCAATTTCATGGTGGCGTACTGGCCGTTCCTGCTGGCGGCACTGGTTTTGGCGGTCCTGGGTTTTCGCGCCTGGACCAATACGGCGGCGGGACGCATGCACTGGGACTGGGCGAAGCTGCGCATCCCCATTGCCGGACCGATCGTCCTGAAGGCCACGCTGGCGCGGTTTTCGCGCAGCTTTTCGCTGGCGTTCCGCAGCGGCGTGCCGGTGACCAGTTCATTGAGCATGGTGGCCAATACCGTCGACAACGTGTTTATCGCCGGGCGCATCCAGGGCATGCGCGAAGGCGTCGAGCGCGGCGAGTCTATCCTGCGCACCGCCCGCGAGGCCGCCGTTTTTACGCCGGTGGTATTGCAGATGATTGCGGTTGGTGAGGAATCCGGTGCGCTTGACGACCTGACAGATGAGATCGCCGACATGTACCAGCGCGAAGTCGAATACGACCTGAAAAATCTCAGTGCCCAGATTGAGCCCATCCTGATCATCATGCTGGGCGTGCTGGTGCTGATACTGGCGCTCGGCGTTTTCCTGCCGATCTGGGACCTGGGGCAGGCCGCGCTCGGCAAGAAATAGCCGCATGAGCCGCCGTATGCTCAAACGGCCGGCAACGGGATTTTCGCTGCTGGAGCTGGCGGTTGTGGCGGTGGTGCTGTCGACTCTGGTGGCGGTTTTTCTGGAGCGGCTGACGTTTTATCAGGAAGCGGCCGAGCGGGCGCAGTTCGAGGCCACATTGCAGGCCTACAAGACCGGGCTGCAGATCCGGCTGGCGGAGCTGATGCTGGCGCGGCGGGAAAAGGACGCACAGCGACTGGAAGTCGAGAACCCGACACGGTGGCTGTCGGATAAGCCGGCAAATTATGCGGGGAGTTACCCGGATCGGCCGCAACCGGGCAATTGGTATTTTGACGGCGCGGCACAGGAGCTGGTGTATACGGTCAATTCCGGGGCGCGACTGACGGTGACTGAACGCAATGGCGCCAAACAGCTGCGCTTCCGGGTGAGAGTCATTTATCAGCCGGTCCCGGTGGCGGGCGGCCAGGTCCAGGCCATAGGCGGCATCGCCTTGTTGCCGACGCGACCGTACCGCTGGTTCAACGGCGGCCAAGTTTGAATTTACAGAAACACTACTTATGCTGTAGCATCAATAAGATACATTAAAAACCGTGACTAAAATCACACTATGACCAAGCGTCTGCTACCGGGCCCGTCAGGCCAAACCGGCTTTACCCTGATCGAACTCATCGTGGTCATCATTATTCTGGCGATACTCGCAGCGACGGCATTGCCGCGTTTCGCCAGTCTGCAGGTGGAGGCGCGCATCGCCAAATTGAACGGTGCGCTGGGCGCCATGAAGGGGGCTGCCGCGCTGGCGCATGCCGGTTGCCTGGCGACGACTCCGCAGTGTGTCAACACCTACACCATGGAAGGTGTCGCCATCACGATGGTCCACACCTATCCGGTGGCCAGGGCGGACGGCATCATTACCGCGGCCGGCATCAATGCCGGCCCGACCTCGCAGGACGGTTACAACATTCAGGGTGGCGGACCGAACGCCGGGGACACGCTGACCGTGATGGTCATGGGCAACGATCCGCCGAATTGCAGTTTCAATTACACGGCGCCGATCGCGGCCAACACATCACCGACATTCAGTATTCTGACGACGTCGGGCTGTTGAGAGAGTGAAAGTAGCGGCGCCGGGGTTTTTCAACGGCACCAACGTAGATGAATAACAAGGATTTTAATTTTTACAAGAAGGAGCGTTGAACATGAAACAACATCGTGGTTTTACCCTCGTTGAGCTAATCGTCGTCATTGCGATTCTGGGCATCCTCGCAGCAACCGCCCTGCCGCGGTTCATCGATGTGCAGTCATCGGCGCGCACCGCCGCGGCGAACGGCCTGATCGGCGCGATGAACTCCGCGGTGCAGTTGTGCTATTCGTCGTGGGTTGCCGCAGGCAGCTCGGGCGGCAACTGCACGATGGTCGGCGGTTCCCCGACGGTTAATGCCTCCGCCTTTCCTACTGCGGATGCGGCTGGCATCGGTACCGCGCTGGGTAATTTCACCGGCTTCACCCAGGCCGGCGCGGCCTTTACGCTGGACGCTGCTCCGGCCTGCACGGTGACTTACAGCGCGGCGACGGGCACGGCTGCCGCGTCCGGCTGCTAAACCGCGCCATGCATCAGCCTGATCGCGCCTGATTCAGGCCGATACAAACAACGGGGGGGCGCGGCGTGCTGCGCGCCCCCGTTTTTTTGGTGAATGGCCATGATTAGAACCGCGGGCTTTACGCTGGTTGAACTGGTGGTGACCATCGGCTTGCTGGCGATCGTTGCTGCGGTGGCCGTGCCGCGGTTTTTTCAGGCGAGTACGTTTGATTCCCGCGGTTTTTACGACAAGTCCGCGGCGGTGGTGCGTGCGGCGCAAAAAACCGCGGTGGCGTGGCGGCGCAACGTATTCGTCTGCGTGACGGCGACGCAGATCACCGCCGGCGCGGCCAATACCTGCGCGCCGCCGCTCGACCGGCCCAGCGGCGGTGCCATCACCGAGGCGGCGCCGACGGGGGTGACGCTGAACACCGTGACGTTCGGTTTTGACGGTCTGGGCCGTCCGGTCAACAGTGCCGGCACGCTGCTGACGGCGGTGACGACCATCACCTTTAGCAGCACCATTGCCGGCGATCCCGCACGGCAGATCACGGTTGCTGCCGAGACCGGCTATGTTGCGGCAAACTGATACTGCGGCACTGGCGCCGGGCACGGGGCGGGCTTGCCTTGATGCGCCTGGCGCGCCTGGAAGGCCCGCTGCTGATCATGCGGGGAGCCGGGCCCGCGGCGTCTCCCTGGTCGAACTGGTGGTCTTCATTGCCATAGTCAGCGTCGGCCTGGCCGGCATCCTCGGCGTGATGAATTACACGACCCGTGCCGGTGCCCAACCGCTGGTGCAGAAACAGGCGCTGGCGATTGCGGAAGCCTACCTGGAAGAAATTCTGGCCATGCCGTTTACGTATTGCGATCCGGATGACGCCAATGCGGCGACGGCGGAATCCACCGCTGCGTGCGCCACGGCGGAAGGCATGGGGCCCGAGGGCGAAACGCGCGGCAGCACCACGGTGCCATTCGACAATGTCAACGATTTTTCGGGTTTCGCCGCGGGACCGCCGGCGGGTCTCGACGGCGTGGCCATCAGCCAGCTCGGGGCTTACACGGTGACTGTCGCGGTGGTCGAAGAAGCGATAGGCCCCGGTGGTGCCGTGGTGGGTATCCCGCTCTCGCTGCGCGCCACGGTGACGGTGACCGGGCCGGCCAGCACCACCGTCCGTCTCGACGGCTATCGCACAAGGTTTGCGCCCAATGCGCTGCCCTGACGCCATGGACACAGCGCGCAACCGCGGCGTCACGCTGATCGAGCTGATCGTGGTGATCGCCCTGACGGGAATTATTGCGGCAGCAGTCGCGTTGTTCATCCGCCGTCCGGTTGAGGGTTATGTCGATACCGCGCGGCGTGCGGCGCTGACCGACGAGGCCGATACGGCGCTGCGGCGGATCACGCGCGACCTGCGCCTGGCGCTGCCCAACAGCGTGCGCGTGGATCCAACCGGGAAGTTCGTCGAATACATCGCGACGACAGGCGGAGGTCGTTATCGCGCGGTGAGTGGTACCGGTGGTACCGGCAACAACATTCTCGACTTTACCGCTGCCGACGACGGTTTCGATGTCCTTGGTCCGGTGCCAACCATGGTCACAGGCGCTGGTGGTGACCACGTCGTGGTTTATAACCTGTACAGCAGCGGGCCCACGTCGAATGCCTATGCCGGCGACAATCGTGCGGTTCTGGTGGCGCCAGCGGGTGCGGCGGTTTCGTTTGCGTCGAAATTGTTTCCGGAGCCTTCGCCGGCGAAGCGCTTCCATGTCGTCAGCGGCCCGGTGACGTACGGCTGCACCGGCGGACAACTGGTGCGTTACTGGGGATACGGCTACAACCAGCCGCAGGTCGCGCCACCGGCAGGCGGAAGTTCTGCGGTAGTGGCGAACAACATCGATACCGCCGCCTGCCAGTTTGTTTATTCCGCTTTTAGCGAGCGCCTCGCGACGGTGTCCATAATCCTGCAGGTCAACAGCACATCGGCCGGGGGGAATCTTGAGCGGGTGCGCATGTTCCAGCAGGCGCAGGTGAGCAACACGCCATGAGCGATCCGCGCCCATCGTCAACACGAGTAGCGCTTACGCCGATGTCGCGGCGGAACGTGCGCGGCTTCAGCATCATCACGGCGATTTTCCTGATCGTCGTGCTCTCGGCGCTGGGCGCATTCATGGTGGTCTTTACCGGCCTGCAGCAGACGACGATCCAGGCCGACGTGCAGGGCGTGCGCGCGTATTATGCCGCGCGTGCCGGCGTCAACTGGGCGATGTACCGCGCGCTCGACCCCGACAACACCATCGCCCTGGGACCACCCCCCACCTTTGCTGCATGCCCCTCCGGCACGATCAACACCCTGGGAGGCTCGCTGTCGCCATTCACCGTGGTGGTGACCTGCACGGCGACCTCGCCGGATCCGACCGAAGCCAACCGCACCATACGCGTCTACCAAATCACCGCCACGGCGTGCAACCAGGCGACCTGCCCGGCGGCAACGCCCGCCGCGGGATATATTGAGCGCCGCGTGGTGGTCACAGTGGCCCGCTGCAAGGATCCGACGGCGGCGGCCCCACGTTACGCGTGCGGATAAGAAATGAATAACATCAGATTACTAAAATATTTTCTTGTTGACGCAGCAATCCGCGGTGAGTGTGCGTGGCCGGACGGATTGCCGGTTGATGCTGTCGCCGTGCATGTCGTCGAGAACACTGTTGCAGCTTTGCGCAAGATCTTATCATTGCGGTTTAAGTCCTTTGTGCTGATCGCAGGGCTGCTGGTGTCCGGTCAGGCGGCTGCGCAGATTTCGGTAGTAACCACGGCGGCGAGTTCGAGCAACAACTCGATCACGCTGGTCTTGCCGGCGACGCCAGCTGCAGGGGATTTGCTGATCGCGCAGGTTGCCACCAATCAGCCGGCGGCC
>JBFKCU010000107.1:0-8311 GCA_041620115.1 Burkholderiales bacterium
ACGCCGCATAGGGTGCCGCCAGTTTGACGATGCTGATGGTCGCATCGTCGAGCAGCTTGTGCCCGGACGAGCGGTCGATCTGGATGCGCTCCAGCGTGCCGTTGGCCTTGATCGACACGGTGGCCACCAGGGTGCCGTAGATGCGCTGGTCACGCGCCGCCTGCGGATAGTTCAGTTCGCCGATGCGCTCGATTTTCTGCCGCCAGTCCTCGACATAACGTGCGAACCGGTACTCCTGGGCGCGCGCGCCGATGAATTTGCGGCGCGGCCTTTCCTGGTAACTGTTCCAGTCTTTGCTGATCTGGGCTTCGAGCCGCGCAATCGCCAGACTGCGTTGCATCAGGTCCGTGGTATCGACCGGCGGCGCCTTGTCGGGCGCGGATTGTGATGCCGGTTTTGCCGGCGCGGTGTCGACCTGGGTCGTCGCAGCCGCACGCGTCAGCAGTTGTTTCGCTTCTTTTTCAAGTTCCGCGACGCGTTTCTGCGCCAGTTGCACTTCCGTCGTCTGCGTGTCGCGGGTAATCGCCGGCAATGGGCTTTTGGCACGCTGCGGCGCATCGGTGTTGCCGCCGCCATCCAGATTGTGCTGCGCCAGCGCGTCCGCCTTGACCGGTTTGACCGCCGACTTGGTATTGACCAGCACCACTTCCAGAGGCGGCGTCGAATTCTGCAGCTCGCGCAGGTCGGGTACCGTAAAACTGACTCCGAAAATCACCACGATGTGCAGCAATGTCGACAGCACGGCCGCCGCGCCAAAACGGTTGCGCACCGTCATCTGGGCGTAACGGCGATCAAAATCCGCGAAGCGGCGCTCGAGTTCGGCGACGCGCGCATCCAGCCGGTCCACGGCACTCCCCCAGGTTCCGCGACGCGGGTGTTTCGCGCGACGCGGCAGGGTCACAATGTTGGCGGCAGGCTTGGCGCTCATGAGGATATTCTAGACAAGCCTCCGGAAATAGCAATAAAAACTCTAATTATCAATGTATTATGCTAATTGCTTAAAGTTTACTCTAGATGATGTTCCCGCAGTCAGCGCCTACTGACCCGGCACCGGGTCCAGCAGGGTCTTGAACTCGAGCGGCACGGTCAGTTCCAGCAGGTCCACCGCACCGACCGCGAGTTCTACCCGCGCACCCGCCGCCACGACCGGCAATGACGGTACACGCTGGGTCACCGGCAGCGCATCGAGCCGGACCAGGTTCTCACGCAGCACTACGGCCGTCACCGTCGTCGTTCCCTGCTGCAGCAGCCAGCGCAGGCTCCAGTAACGTTCCATGGTGCGCTGGTATTCCCCGTAAACATCGTATGCCGCCTCGAAATCCCGCATCGCCGCCAGCAAGTCGGTATCTTTGCCGTCATATACCGGCGGTTCGCCGCGCACACGCGCAATCAGCTGACGCTGGTTGACGAGATCCGCATAGCGCCGCAACGGCGAACTTGCCCACATGTATTGCGCCACGCCCAGGCCGTCGTGCGGTCCGGCCGCCGTGCTGGTGCGAACCTTGCCCCCGCTTTGCACGCGGAACAGGGCCGACTGGCCCGCGGCGTGCAGTTCACCGGCCCAAGTGCTGTTGGCGAGTATCATCAGCTCTGCGACCACCTGATCAATCGGTGTGCCGCGCTGGCGCTGGCTGATGCTGACGCGGCCCGCCGCATCCACGCGGAACAAGAACTCCGGGCGATCCTCGATGCGCGGCGCGTCACCTTTGCGCGCGACCAGGCGATATCCCGAAAACTGCCACAGCCAGGCCAGCGCTGCGCCCTGCATATGATCGACGGCGCCGCCGTTCGACAGGGCCACCGCGTTAAACACCGGCTCCAGCGCATCATGCCGCAGGTTGTCGGCGATATTAATGCGCTCAACGCGCGTTTCATGGGCAAGAATGGAAAAATCCTGAGCGATGTCGAAATAAATCGACAGCGCCGGACAAACCCGGCCGGCGGCCAGCGTATAGGCCGCCACCACGGCATCGGGCAACATGGTTATCTTGCCCCCGGGAAAATACACCGTCGACAAGCGCTCGCGCGCCACCGCATCCAGCGGCGTGCCCGGGGTAATGCCCAGCGCCGGGGCTGCGATATGGATGCCCAGGCGGCGTATGCCGCCGGGCAGTTCCTGCAGCGAAAACGCGTCATCAATCTCGGTGGTCTCGGCGTCATCGATGCTGTACGCCTGGGCCTCCGCCAGCGGCAGATCGTCCGGCACCGGCACTGCAGGCAACTCCGGAAAACCGGCACCACGGGGAAAATGTTCGAACAGAAACCGGTTCAAATGATAGGCGTGGGTATCGCGCAATGCACCACAGCGTTCGAGCAGTCGCACCGGGGACAGCTTTGCCGCAACACTGGCTTCCTCCAGAGCCTTCCACTCGATGCCGTTCTTGTCCGGCTTGTAAAGCAGCTGCTCCAGTAGCGGCGCAAACGCCGCGGGCAAACGGCCGGCCCCCAGTTCTTCAACGTACGCCGCTTTGGCAAGCGCCTGCAGCCGCTTGCGTTCGACACTGGCCAGCGCCGCCTTCAGCGACTCTTCCGGTGCCGCGCGGTAGCGACCGCGGCCCTTCTTGTAGAAGTACATGGGTGCGCCGTGCAAACGCATCAACACGCCCGCAGACTCCAGCGCGTCCGGCGCGTGTCCGTAGTATTCGCGCGCGAGTCCGTCGTAAGAAAACTCATCGCCACCGCAGCATTGCCACAGGAAATCCACGTCGATGGCGTCCGCCTGCGCCTGCGCTTCGCTCATGAACACCGTGTGTGCAGGGGTCTCGAAACGCAACAGGACCGCCGCAGCCTTGACCTTGGAGCGTTTGCCGTGAGGCGCTTCGACCTGCAGCGATGTATCGTTGTCGGCGAGCACGGCGCCGACCTTGAACTCGCCGTCTTCTTCGTAAAAAACATTCATCTGGGAGGAATAAACCGGGAGGATCGCGCGGATACCGCGCGTACATCAGCACAGCCGTTGGATTATACGCGCCCGCGCTGCCAGAACGTGATCACCGTGTCGAGATGATTTTCAAACTCGCGGAAACCGTGATCGCCGCCGCTGACGATGATCTGCTCGCAGCCGGCATAGCGGCGCACACCGGCGCGATAATCCAGCACCTCGTCGCCGGTCGCGGTAATCAGCAGATAACGCCCGGGCGTGATGCAATCGACTTCCAGCGCATGCAGCTCATCCAGATGTCCGGTCGTGAACTCGTAGGTTTCCCCGGTGTAGAGGTTTTTCTGTGCGCCCACCATGGTCGCGAGCAGTTCATACGGCCGCACTGCCGGATTCACCAGGACCGCGCGCGCGCCCAGTTTCTCCACCAGCCACGTCGCGTAGTAACCGCCGAGTGAGGATCCGACGAGAGTGACCGTTGATGCCGCATGTGCGGCCAAGAGCTGCTGCAATTGCGCCATCGCCTGCGCCGGCCGGTGCGACAGTTCCGGGCAGGCGAAATGCTGCGCCAGTCCCAGCCGGGTCATGTGCGCGCGCAACAGCCCCGCCTTGTATGACAGCGCCGAGCTGTTGAACCCGTGCACGTAAATCAGCACCGGACGCGACCGTGTTCGCCGTTGGCCTGCCGGCAATCAGCCGGCAATGCGCCGCGCCAGTGACAGCAACAGCAGGTCGGCGCCACGCGCACCGATCAGCGACACGCCCAGCGGGCATCCCTGCAGGGTCGCCAGCGGCAGGCTGATCTGCGGCAGACCAGCGAGGCTGGCGATGCACAACAGGCTCATCATGCGCGCCCGAAAATCGTCCGGCGCCGCCGCCGCGCTGTCTCGCAACGGCGCGATGTCCGGCACCGTCGGCAGCACCAGCACGGCACTGTCGCCGAGCAGTTCATCCATGCGGGTGCGCACCGCGGCGCGGAGCGCCTGTGCGCGCTCGATCTCTGCAGCGCTGATGGTGGCAGTCCACAGCATGCGCTCGCGCACACCGGGCCCCAGCCTGGGTTGCACGCGGTCCATCCACTCGCCCAACTGGGCGCGGACCTCAGCACCCTGCAGGATGCGGAAGGCCTCAAACCACTGCGGCAGGCCTTCCGCGCTGACGGTCACCGGATGCGCCGCACCGAGTACTGCGCTGACGCGCTTTAGCGCCGGCTCTAATGCCGCCGCGGCTCCGGGCACCGCAAGCGCCAGTGCATCCTCGGCCAGCAGCAGCCTGCCATGTGCGCCGCTTGGCGCGGCACCGAGCAATACCTGTCCCACGCGCTCAAGCAAATCGGCATCGCGTGCAAACCAGCCCGCGGTATCGAAACTCGGCGCCAATGCACAGGCCCCGGCCAGCGACACGCGCCCGTGGGTCGGGCGTATACCGTACAGACCGCAGAAGCTGGCGGGTGCACGCACCGATCCGCCGGTATCGCTGCCCAGCGCAAAATCAACCAGACCGCCCGCCACCGCCGCCGCAGAGCCGCTGGACGAACCCCCGGGAATGCGCCCGGGTGCACGCACATTCAGCGGCGTGCCGTAATGCGCATTCTCCCCGGTAAGGCTGTACGTGAGCTCATCGGTCTGGGTCTTGCCGAGCATGTCCGCGCCCGCGGCAAGCAGGCGTGCAACGGCGGGCGCGGTACTTGCTGCCGGCTCATGTGTGGCCAGCCAGTCGGGATTGCCGAACCCGGTTTTGTAACCGGCGATATCGTAGATGTCCTTGACCCCGAAGCTCAGCCCGGCAAGGGCCCCTTTGCCGGAGCCGGCAACAGCAACATGCGTGTGCCGGCAGAATGCGCCCAGTGCGTCCTCCGGAATTGCCGCCATCACGATCCGCCCAAGCGGTCCAGCAGCTTTTCGTGGACGCCGCCGAATCCGCCGTTGCTCATGATCAGCACATGGTCGCCGCTGCGCGCGTCGGCCGCCACAGCGGCAACGAGCTGGTTCAGGTCCCCATGCACCGATGCCTTGCCGTCGAGCGGCGCCAGCGCGGCGGCCGCATCCCAGCCAAGCCCGCCGCTGTAACAATAAACGTGATCGGCATCCTTCAGGCTATCCGGCAGCGCCGCTTTCATGACCCCGAGCTTCATGGTGTTGGACCGCGGCTCGACGACGGCGAGTATGCGTGCACTCCCGGCCTTGCGGCGCAATCCGGCCAGTGTCGTGGCAATTGCCGTCGGATGGTGCGCAAAATCATCGTATACGGTGATACCGTGAAACACACCGCGTGTTTCCATGCGGCGCTTGACGCCACGGAACCGGCCCAGCGCATCGACCGCGCCCGCGGCGGGCACCCCGGCATGACGCGCGGCGGCAATGGCCGCCAGCGCATTCATGCGGTTGTGTTCGCCGAGCAGATCCCACATCACCCGGCCACGCGACGCACCCTCATGCGTGACCTCAAAGGATCCGCCCTGATCGGGCAATCCGGCCTGCCACGCACCGTCCCCGCCGAAATGCTCGATCGGCGTCCATGCGCCGCGCGCCAGTGCCCGGTCGAGAGCAGCGTCGCCGCCGCGCGCAACAATCAGCCCGTTGGCCGGAACGATGCGCACCAGGTGATGGAACTGGGTCTCAATTGCGGCGAGATCGGGAAATATGTCGGCATGGTCGTATTCAAGATTGTTCAGCACCAGCGTCCTCGGCATGTAGTGCACGAATTTCGAGCGCTTGTCGAAAAATGCCGTATCGTACTCATCGGCTTCGATGACGAAAAACGGCGTCTCTGTCAGACGCGCGGAAACATCGAAGTTCTGCGGCACGCCGCCGATCAGAAACCCGGGATTGAGTCCCGCATGCTCGAGTATCCATGCCAGCATTGCGCTGGTCGTGGTCTTGCCGTGGGTTCCGGCAACGGCCAACACCCATCGGCCCTGCAATATATGTTCGTGCAGCCATTGCGGGCCGGAGACATGGGGCAGGCCGCGGTTGAGGATCGCCTCCATCAGCGGATTGCCGCGCGTAATCACGTTGCCGATCACGTAGAGATCCGGATTGAGATCGACCTGGCCCGGCTCGTAGCCGTTAATCAGCCTGATGCCCTGCGCCTGCAGCTGCGTGCTCATCGGCGGATAGACATTGGCATCGCAGCCGGTTACCTCGTGGCCCGCCGCGCGAGCAAGCACGGCGAGTCCGCCCATGAACGTGCCGCAGATGCCAAGTATGTGTATGTGCATGTTTAAACCCTGAATGACGGGGCGAATCATACGCGAAGGTGCGCGATCCTTAGCCGCCCGCTGCAGGCGCTGCCCGGGGCCGCGCCGCAAACCTGGATATCAGGCCTTGAAAATAAAATACACCGCGCCGATCAGGCACAGTCCCGCGTAGAGAAAGTTCATTTTAACCGCCTGCCCCATGTAGAGCACGACAAAGGGGACGAACACTACCAGCGTGATCACCTCCTGCAGGATTTTCAGTTGCGCCAGACTCATCGTCGTATAACCGATACGATTGGCCGGCACCTGCAGCAGGTACTCGAACAACGCGATGCCCCACGACACGAATGCGGCGATCCACCAGGGTGCCGTGTTCAGGTGTTTCAGATGGCCATACCAGGCGATGGTCATGAAGACGTTGGAGGCCGTCAGCAGCAACACCGTGGTCACGATTGGCGGCCATGGAAGCACAACAGACGTCATAATATAACCCGTTGTTTTAATTAATATTTTTCCGGCGCACATTGTAGCGGAAATTCGCCTGCCGCTATAATCGGTTCATGCAAACTCCGCCGGCCCGCGTGCCCGCATGGCTGGTCACCGGTGCCGCCGGCGCCGGCAAGAGCCGCTTCATCCGTGCACTGGCCGCAGCGCGGCCGCCGGTTGAGCGCTGGGCCGTACTTCACAACGACAGCGACGTGCTCGGCCTGTCCGCCGACAACGCGTCATTGGTCCGCGCCGCGGTCAGCGGCTGCGCCTGCTGCACCGGTCAGGTGATGCTGCAGACTGCCATCGTCAGACTGTTGCGCAAGGCGCGACCGGCGCGCCTGCTCATCGAGGTTTCAGCGGCCGCGGAGCCGGCGGCGCTGGAGCGAACCCTGCGTGATGCAGCGCTGGCGCGCGCAGTCGACGTGCAGCTGCGCTTGTGCATCGTCGCTACGGCATGGTCCGCGTATCCGCCTCCGGCGCGCGCGCTGCTGCTTGCCCAGATGCACGCCGCAGACCATGTGGTGGTGCATGATGCGTTTGCGGATTGCCACGCCACGCTGACCCGCGCCGGCGTTGCCGGCGCAAAAATCATTCAGTCGGACGAAGCCATCCGGCTGGCACTCGCCAGTCCCGCGCCCGGCTCGAGCGCCAGTTCACGCCGGATTTTCTCATAGCGCGTGTGCAGGTCAGCGGCATCGCGACCACCCAGATTGAGCACGGCATAGCGATGGCTGCCGAGCCATTTCATCTCGCGTGCAAGACCGGTGCCGCGCTTCAGATAAAGCATCAGCTTCGCATCCGGATATCGCTGGTGGATCGCGGCAATCTGCTCGTCGCTGGGAATTCGCTCCGGGCCGCGGCCGTCAAAGCGGCGAAACACGAAACTCGCCGCCGCCTTGAACTCGCCCGTGCTGCGGGCCGGGCGGGGTACCTCACCGGCGGCGAGATCCAGCAACATGCCGTACGGGTCGCAGCCGTCCACACGCCGGTAGAGATTGGCGATCTGCGAGGCCATGCGCGGATTGATCTCGACGATGTGCAGGGCACCGGACTCGGCAAGGATCAGTTCCACGTTGAAAAAGCCGTGGCTGTAGTCCATGCCGGTCAGCAGCTTCTCGGTCAGCGCAACCATGCGCTGCTGCACCGCCGGCTCCAGCCTCGAAGGATACTCAAAACGCATGAAAGCCTGAGTGCCCGGATACATCACCTCATCCACGATCCCCAATACGGTGACACGCCCCTTGTGCACATAGCCGTCGATATTGACCTGGGTGCCGTGCAGCAGCCCTTCGGCGATCATCGCCTGTGCGCCGATCGTGAACGGCGTGTACACCCGCATCAGGTCGTCAAAAGGCTGTACCAGCTTGCGCAATATCAGCCGCTCCAGCGGCGAGAACGCCATCAGTGTGCGCAATTGCGCAAAATTTTCCACCCGTCGCGCCAGCACCGAATACGTCGCCTTGACGGGTTTGACAAAACACGGAAACCCGATCTGCGGCGGACTGGAAATCCCGCCGTGGTAAGGCAGCACCTCGAACTTCGGTACCGCTTCGGGCACGATGCGCTGCTGCACACAGCGCGAGTAATACTTGTGCTGGGCAGCGACGATCACCGCCGGGTCCGCCCCCGGCAGTCCCAGACGCTGCGCCAGCGCGGCGGCGATCAACGTGCCGAAATGTTCGTTGTTGCTGATGACCCCGTCGATGCGTCCGCGATATTTCCGCACCAGCCGGTCGACGTAGCGA
>JBFKCU010000108.1:0-8291 GCA_041620115.1 Burkholderiales bacterium
CATTGCAACGCCGGTCGCTGCCGGGGCGACTACGGACTGATCCATCCTCCTCCACTACAAGTTATTCTCTTATGTGGACTTGAGGCTATTGACGTAGGCCTTAATTGTCAACCCGTCCGGCATGCATGACGATGCCGCACTGCACCGTCAATGCAGCGCTGATGCGAGTACCCTCGCCACATGCACGGCGTCTCGCGCCGCACCATCGTGGATCTGGTGCCGGCAACTGGTGCCGTCCGCAACAATCAGCGTGTCATTCCCGGCTTCGCGTATTTTGGGCAGCAATGAGGCTTCCGCCATCCGCATCGACACGTCGTAGTGTCTTGCCTCGTAGCCGAAACTGCCGGCCATGCCGCAGCAACTCGATTCGATCAACTCAACATTCAGCTCCGGCACCAGCGCCAGCACCTTGCGCACCGCGGGCATCGCCGCAAAAGCCTTCTGATGGCAATGTCCGTGCAACAGCGCCCTGCGCTCCGGCAATGCCTTCAGCTTCAACTGCAGCCTGCCGGCGTCGTGTTCACGCGCGATAAACTCCTCGAACAACATCGCCTGCAGCGACAGCGGCGCCGCCTCTCCGGCGGGCAGCATCGACAGAAACTCGTCGCGCAGCGAATACAGGCATGATGGCTCCAGCCCGACTACCGGCACGCCGCGTGCGACGTACGGCGCCAGTGTCGCAATCATGCGCTGCGCTTCGCGACGGGCCTCGGCCACCAGCCCGCTGGCCAGAAACGTTCGGCCGCAGCACAAGGGCCGCGCACCATCCGCTGCCCGGGGCATGTGAACCGTGTAGCCGGCGGCCTCCAGCACCTTCACGGCCGCCTTCGCGTTCTCCGGTTCGAAATAAGTGTTAAACGTATCAACCAACAGCACGACGTCGCGATCACCGGCGACCGCGGGCGCCGCCGGCGCTACAAACGCATCGCTGCGCCACGCCGGCAGCCGGCGCCGCGCGGCAAAGCCCAGCAGCGGTTTGGCCACGCCCTGCAGCAGATTCATCACCGGTGCGAGCCGCGCCGCCCACGGCGCATAACGCGGCAGGTAAGCAATCAACCGCTCCTTCAGCGTCAACCCGTGATGGCGGTGCCAGTGATGCAGGAATTCGACCTTCATTTTCGCCATGTCAACACCGGTCGGGCACTCGCGCTTGCAGCCCTTGCAGGCTACGCACAGGTCCATTGCTTCACGCACCGCATCCGATGTCAGCGCATCCGGCCCGAGCTGGCCCGACAGCGCCAGCCGCAGCGTGTTGGCACGTCCACGGGTCAAATGCTGCTCTTCACGGGTGACCCGGTACGACGGACACATGGTGCCGGCATCGAATTTGCGGCAATGCCCGTTGTTGTTGCACATCTCGACAGCCTTGTCGAAACCACCCCAGTCCGACCAGTCCAGCGCCGTCTGCAGCGGCTGCGCCGCATAGTCCGGCTTGAAGCGGAACAAACTACGGTCATCCTGCTTCGACGGTCGCACGATCTTGCCCGGATTCAGAAGTCCTTTGGGATCGAAAAGATCCTTGATTTCCTCAAAAGCGCTCACCAGCTTCGGTCCGAAGAACGGCGCGATCCACTCCGAGCGCACCAGGCCGTCGCCGTGCTCACCCGAATACGAACCCTTGTATTGC
Organism: Burkholderiales bacterium; assembly: GCA_041620115.1. Classification (GTDB taxonomy): domain Bacteria; phylum Pseudomonadota; class Gammaproteobacteria; order Burkholderiales; family SG8-41. The sequence continues at coordinate 1,628 of JBFKCU010000108.1, forward strand.
TTGACCATGGCCGCGGCTTCCTCGGCAATCGCGCGCATTTTCTGCGCACCGTCGCGGCGCATGTCGAGGATGGGACGCACATGCAGGCAGCCGACCGAGGCATGTGCGTACCAGGTACCTTTGGTGCCGTACCGGTGAAACACCTCCGTCAGCCGGTCGGTGTATTCGGCCAGATGCTCCAGCGGCACCGCGCAGTCCTCGATGAAAGAAACCGGTTTGCCGTCGCCCTTCATCGACATCATGATGTTGAGCCCTGCCTTGCGCACCTCCCAGAACTCGCGCTGCACGGCGGGATCGATAACCTCGACGACGCTGCCCGGCAGACCTTGCTCGCCCATCAGATCGACCAGTTGTCGCAACCGGCGGATCTGTTCATCGCGGTCCTCCCCGGCGAACTCCACCAGCAGGATCGCCGCAGGCTCGCCCTTGACACACTGATCGACGATGGGGCGGAACGCCGGATTGCCGCGGGCGAGGTCGATCATCGTGCGGTCTACCAACTCGACCGCCGCGGGCTTGAGTTTGACGATGTGCTGGGGCGCTTCCATCGACTGATAGAACGTCGGGAAATGGCATACGCCCAGCGTTTTGTGCCGCGGCAGCGGCGACAGCTTCAATTCGACGCGGCGCGAAAACGCCAGCGTGCCTTCGGAACCGACCAGCAGATGCGCCATGTTTGCGCCCGGCGGCAGCATCAGGTCAAGGTTATAACCGCCAACTCGGCGCAGCAGTTTCGGATATCGATGTTCGATTTCCTCGGCCTCGCGCCGCGCAATGGCGGCGATGCGTGCGACCAGGTCGCGATAGCCGCGCGGTCCGTCGAGCTGTTCCAGGTTCTGCGGCACGGTGCTGAACCGGTACTGCGCACCGTCGGCCATCCAGGCATCCACGCCGAGCACGTTATGCACCATGTTGCCGTACTCAATCGAGCGCGAACCGCAGGAATTGTTGCCGGTCATGCCGCCGATGGTGGCCTGGGCACTGGTGGACACATCGACCGGAAACCATAACCCGTACGGTTTCAACCAGGCGTTCAGGTGATCCAGCACCATGCCCGGCTGCACCGTCACCGTGCGCGCATCCTTGTCGAAACTGATGATGCTATTGAGGTGCTTCGACACGTCGAGCACCAAGGCGGCGCCGACGGTCTGGCCGCATTGGGAGGTACCGCCGCCGCGCGGCAGCACCGGCACGCCCGCGTCTGTCGCGATCTGCAGCGCGGTCAGCGCATCATTTTCATCGCGCGGCACCACTACGCCCACGGGTTCGATCTGGTAAATCGACGCATCGGTGGAGTAACGCCCCCGCGACGCGGCGTCGAACAGCACCTCACCGCGCAACTCCCGCCGCAGCCGCTGCGCCAGCGCACTGCGGTCATCGGCGGCACGCACCAGATGCACCGGCTTGACCGGGGCGTTCATCGCGCCGCTCCGCTCTGCATGGCGGTCAGCACTTCCATCACCAGCACCAGCTTGTTCGCCAGGTGATCGCGCAGCAATCCCTGCAGGCGCACGCCATCGCGCCTGACCAGCGCGTCGAGTATTTCTTCATGTTCGCGCACAGCCTTGTCCCAGCGCTCGCGCGACAGATTCGCCATATAGCGCGCGCGGCGGACATGTGCGTTCAGGCCACGATACACCTGCACCAGCGTCGCATTGCCCGCACATTCCATCAGCTTGATATGGATCTGCTGGTTATAACGGAAGTACTGCGCCAGTTCGCCGCGGGCATGATGGGCCAGCATGTGGTAATGCAGCGCGCGAATTTCGGTAATGTCCGCGTCGGTCGCGTTGCGACAAGCCAGATCACCCGCCAGTGCCTCCAGCGCGCCGAGCACAACAAATACCTCTTTCATTTTTTCCGGCTTGAGCGCCGCCACAACCGCACCGCGATTGGGCAGCAGCTCCACCAGGCCTTCGGAAGCGAGGAACTTGATCGCTTCGCGCAGGGGCGTACGCGAAGTGCCCAGCTTTTCAGCCAGCACGCGTTCGTTCAGCTTGGTTTCAGGGGCGAGCGCCCCCTGCACGATCAGGTCGCGCAATTGGCTGACAACGGTTTCGTGCAGCAGGCGGCGATCGACCAGCGAGGTGACATTGGTATCCAGTATGGCGGCAGTAGACATGATGAGCTCCGTTTGTATGCATAATACCTTCCAGCTGCCGCACAAGCAATAATTAATATTGTTTAAAAACAACATGTTATATAAATCAACTCCACGCCGCTCGCACATCAGCATATTTGCATACAAAAACTGGTTGCTCGGCCGCGGCGCCGGGGTTACCATGCCTGCTGATCTCACTCCACCCTGGGCCCAACCATGACTTACGCCGCCGGTCGCCACTTCCTCCAGATTCCCGGTCCCAGCAACGTGCCTGACCGCGTGTTGCGCGCCATCGACCGCCCGACCATCGATCACCGGGGTCCCGAATTCGCGCAACTGGGCAAAGACGTGCTCGCCGGCATGAAGCGTATTTTCAAGACCACCAAGGGCCATGTCGTGATTTTCCCGGCATCCGGCACCGGGGCCTGGGAAGCCGCACTGGTCAACACGCTGTCGCCGGGCGACACGGTGCTGATGTATGAAAGTGGGCAGTTCGCCAGCCTGTGGCAGACCCTCGCCCTCCGCCTCGGCGTCAAACCCGAATTCATCGCCGGAGACTGGCGTCACGGCGCCGATCCCGCCGCCATAGAGGCGCGGCTCGTCGCCGACAAGGCGCACGCCATCAAGGCCGTATGCGTGGTCCACAACGAAACCTCCACTGGTGCCACGTCGCGCATCGGCGAAGTGCGCAAGGCGATGGATCGCGCAAAACATCCGGCACTGCTGATGGTCGATACCATTTCCTCGCTCGCCTCGATCGACTACCGCCATGACGAATGGGGCGTGGACGTCACCATCGCCGGCTCGCAGAAAGGCCTGATGCTGCCGCCGGGCCTGTCGTTCAACGCGTTTTCGGACAAGGCCCTCGCTGCCAGCAAGACCGCAAAACTGCCGCGCTCCTACTGGTCGTGGGACGAAATGCTGGCACCCAACAAGAACGGGTTTTTCCCGTACACGCCTGCAACCAACCTGCTGTACGGTTTGCACGAAGCACTGAAAATGCTGCTCGACGACGAAGGCCTGGAACAGGTATTCGCCCGCCACGATCGCCATGCCGAAGCAACACGGCGCGCGGTACGCGCGTGGGGCCTCGAAATCCTCTGCGCTGATCCCGCGGAATACTCCAGCGTGCTGACCGCGGTGCTGATGCCCGAAGGTCACAGCGAAGTCGCATTCCGCAAGGTGGTGCTGGAACATTTCAACATGTCGCTCGGCAGCGGTCTGGGCAAGATCGCCGACAAGGTGTTCCGCATCGGCCACCTGGGTGACTTCAACGACCTCACGCTGATGGGCACGCTCGCCGGTGTCGAGATGGGTCTCGAACTCGCGAAGGTGCCGCATCAGAAGGGTGGTGTCGCCGCGGCCATGGACTATCTCACCGGCGGCGGCAAGGCGCGGGCGCGCGCAGTCAAGGCCGCATGATCCGTCCGCGACACAATGGTATGCTTCCCCCGCCACTCGCGTTTGACAGCGATTGAATAACAAGAAGCGGCGCAGTTAAAAGAACGGAGGAGATGTGGTCAAACATTCAGCCATCGTCGTCACGGCCCTGTTCATCGCCGTTTCGTCAGCGCACGCACAGACCTACCCGACCAAACCGATACGCATGATCGTACCGTTTGCCCCTGGCGGCGGCAGCGATATCAGCGCGCGCACGATGAGCGACGCGCTGGGGCAGAACCTGGGCACCACCATCGTGGTCGACAACCGGCCGGGCGCCGGCAGCGTGCTCGGTGCCGACATCGCCAGCAAGTCGCCCCCCGACGGTTATACGCTGTTCCTCGGCAACATCAGCATGGCGTTCAACGCCGCGTTGTACAAACAGCTGCCATTCAATGCAATCCGCGATTTCGCACCGATTTCGCTGGCGACCGAGCAGCCGAACATGATCGTCACTCATCCCTCGCTGCCGGCGAAAAACTTCAAGGAGTTTGTTGCGCTGGCGCGCTCGCAACCGGGCAAACTGACCTATGCGTCCGCGGGCCTGGGATCGGGTACGCATCTGGCAATGGAGATGCTGATGATGTCTCAGAAGATCAGCCTGATCCATGTTCCATACAAAGGCACCGGCCCGGCAGTCACCGCTTTGCTCGGCAATGAAACCAATGCCTTCATGTCGACTTTTGCCTCGGCGCTGCCGCATGTCAAGAGCGGCCGCCTGCGCGGCATCGCCGTAACGACCAAGACCCGCGCGGCCCCGCTGCCCGACGTACCCACCGTCGCAGAATCCGGCGTCCCGGGATTTGAATACGCCACCTGGTACGGTGTACTGACACCCGCTGGCACGCCGAAACCGGTCATCGACCGGGTCAACAAGGCTATGGTCACGACGTTGAACGCGCCTGACATGAAGGAGCGTTACGCCCGGCAGGGCATGGACGCGACACCGAGCACGCCGGCGGAGTTCGTGAAGCTGCTGCGGGAGGAAACAGACAAATGGGCCAAAGTCGTGCGTGAGGCGAAGATTCCGCAGCAATGAGGTTCCGCTGGCGCGCCGCAGCTGGCGTTGTCGGTGTACCAGAACGGGATTCAGGCAGCAAAAACAAACCGGCCGCAGCTCAACAATAGAGCCGGACATTCACATCGATGTCACAAAGGAGGTAGGTCATGAAATCATTCAAGCTGCTGTCCATGCTGGCCTGCGCGCTGTTCGCGCACGCCGTTGCCGCGCAAACCGAGATCAAGTTCGGACATGTCGGTGAGCCGGGTTCTCTGTTCGCCCAGTCGGCCGAGGAGTTCGCAAAAAAAGCCAACGCCAAACTCGGCAACAAGGCCAAGGTCGTCGTCTTCGGCTCCAGCCAGCTCGGCGGTGACAAGGAGCTGCTGCAGAAACTCAAGCTCGGCACTGTCGACATGGCGCTGCCGTCGACGGTAATGTCTTCGGAAGTCGACCTGTTCGGCATTTTCGAAATGCCTTACCTGGTCAAGGACCGCAAGCACATGGGCGCCATTGAGAAGGAAGTGGTCTGGCCGAAACTCGCGCCGGAGGCGGAAAAGAAGGGGCTCAAGATCATCGCCGTCTGGGAAAACGGCTATCGCCACATCACCAACAACAAGCGCCCGATCAATGTGCCGGCCGACCTGCAGGGCATCAAGCTGCGCACGCCGGAGGGCAAGTGGCGCGTGAAAATGTTCCAGGCGTACGGCGCGAATCCGAGCCCGATGAAATTCTCCGAGGTCTTCACCGCGCTGCAGACGGGCGTGATGGACGGCCAGGAAAACCCGTTCACGCAGATCTACAGCGCCAAGTTCCAGGAAGTGCAGAAGTTCCTGTCGCTGACCGGCCATGTTTACACGCCCGCGTACGCCACGGTGGGCGCGAAGAAATGGGCGAGCCTGCCGGCGGATGTGCGCAAGATCCTCGAAGACACCGCCAAGGAAACCCAGGCGTTCGTCTATGCCACGGCCGCAAAAGCCGAGGATGACCTGCTGGCCAAGATCAAGGCCGCGGGCGTGCAGGTGAACGAGCCCAACAAGCCGGCCTTCGTCGCCGCCAGCAAGGCCGTGTATGAAGAGTTCGGCCAGTCGGTCAAAGGCTCCAAAGAGCTGATCGACAAGGCCCTCGCACTCGCGAAGTAAGCCGCTGTTGCGAAACGGTCAGTGCGCGGAACGGTGCTTTCCCGTTCCGCGCATTGATCGAAACCGGGGAAAACCATGACTTTGTCGCGCATCCGCGCCGCCTACGAAGGCCTGCTGGAATTCATCGTATTCCTGCTGATGGCCGCGCTGGCCATCGAGGTCATCATCGGCGTCGTATTCCGCTCCCTCGGCGAATCGCTGGTGTGGTACGACGAGGTCGCGTCGATCCTGCTCGCCTGGCTCACCTACTACGGTGCTGCGCTTGCCGCGCACAAGCGTGCGCACATCGGCTTTTCGGGGCTGGTGGACAGCCTGCGCCCCGCACTGCGCGTGCCCGCGGTCATTTTTGCGGAGGTCTGCGTCATCGGATTTTTCGCACTGACCGCCTGGGCCGGCTGGTCGATCATGGAGGTGCTGGCCACGGATTACCTGGTCAGCATCCCGGAAGTCTCCGTGAACTACACGCAATCGGTGATCCCTATCGGCGCTGTACTGTTCATCATTGCGCAACTGCTTAATCTGCCGCAGGTGCTGGCCGAAGCCCGGCATCCCGGCACCGCCCGCGAACCTTCACCCGTGATCAACCCCTGAGCCCATGACTTCGATGCCGCTGTTGATCCTGTCCGGGACATCCTGCTGATGGCGATTTTCCTGCTGTTTATCGGCGTGCTCGCTCTGGTGCTGCTGAACGTGCCGATCGCGGTGGCGCTGGGCATTGCCGCCATTGTCGCGATGGTCGCAAGCCAGGGCCTGGACACGCTGCCCAACCTGCCGATCGTGATGTACAACGGCGCCACCAATTTCCCGCTGATCGCGATCCCGCTGTTCATCCTTGCCGGTGCAATCATGAACACCTCCGGCATTTCGCGGCGACTGCTGGCATTTGCCTCCGCTCTTTTCGGTTTCGTCCGCGGCGGTCTGGCGATGGTCAATGTCGGTGCCTCGATGTTTTTCGCGGAAATTTCCGGGTCGGCCGTGGCCGAC
>JBFKCU010000109.1:0-8279 GCA_041620115.1 Burkholderiales bacterium
GCAGATCACCGGTGCCGGTGTCGATCGGCTCGACGAAGCCGCACTGAAGAAACTCGGCATCCCCGTGGCCAATGTGCCCGGCGGCAGCAACACGGCGCTGGCCGAATACACGACGGCGTGCGCGTCGGTGCTGCTACGCCGCTTCGCGTGGGCTGACGCCGAGATCAAGAACGGCAACTATGTCGCCTTCCGCAGCCGCATGATGGCCGACAACCTGGCCGGCATCGACGGTGCCACCGTAGGCGTGGTCGGCATGGGGGTCATCGACATGGCGGTCGCCGAGGCCTTCCATCGCATCGGCTGCCGGATCGTCTATTTCGATCCGGCCCTGCGCGACAAATCGAAAGCCGACGCAATGAATGCGCGCTCCGTCCCGCTGGACGACCTGTTGCGCACCGCCCAGATAGTCACACTGCATGTGCCGCTGATTCCGGCGACACAACACCTGATCGGCGCCAAACAGCTGGCGCTGATGAACCGCGAAGCCGTGCTGATCAACGGCGCACGCGGCGGCGTGGTCGATGAAGCGGCACTGGCGCAGGCGCTGAACGAACACCGCATCGCCGGCGCCGCTGTCGATGTCTACAGCATCGAACCGGCCACGCCGGACAACCCGCTGCTGCAACTCAAGGGCGAAGCCGCCGCACGGCTGCTGCTGACGCCGCATGTGGCCGGCGTCACGCGCCAGTCGGCGGCATTCCTGTTCAAGGTCGCGTGGGAGAACGTGCAGCAGGTGCTGAGCGGTGCCGAAGTCATGCACCGCGTCTACTGAGGCGCACCGCCGGTACTCAGCGGCGTTTTTCCGCCGCCTTTGCCGCGCCCGCCGCAGATGTTCCTGCGCCGGCTGCCCCGTAAATTTCGCTCGCGGGCTGGAACGCGAGCCAGGCAAAGGCGAAATGCACGCCACTGTCCACCGCGACCAGTTTCGTACCCCGCAATTTTCCCGCAGTGGCATGGCCAAACAGGTTCCAGGTGGAACCGGTTTCGCGATCGACAATGCGGCCCTCGCGCTGCTCGAACTCGAGCACGCGCCCCTGCACCCTGCGGCCAAATGCTGCAGCCGCCGGAATCTGGCGTGATTCACTGATCCGTTCCGCGGACAATGCCGACAACATGCCCAGCCGGCTGAACACCACGACGGCCTCACCTGCCACCACGTCATTGATGATCGGCTGTTTCAGTAGCGTCGTCAGCGGATAAACACGGGTGACGCCGTTGCGCATCACGCCGAGCACACGCTCCATCGGCGGCAGCCGCGGATCCACCGGATCGTTGAACAGGAACGGCGTACCGCCGACCTCGTCGTAACCGCGATAGGGATTCTTGCCGTAGTCGCGCCGGTATCCGGTGTTGCGCGAGAGCACCCTGCCCTGCGGATAGGCGCCGACAAACTCCTCGAACGGCGCAATCACCGACGGCAGTTGCCGCAGCACCGCGCCCGCATGGCGGCCGACGATGCCGGTGCCGGTGAACTGCTGCCACCAGGACTCGGTCTGGCGGTCGTACATCACCAGGTCGCTCATGCGCAGCTTGCCGGTGGTGCCGAAATCGAGCACGACATCACCGACCTTCCGGTCAAACACGATGGAGGCATTGCACAGCGGGCAGAAGGTCACGGCCACCGGCAATCCGCCAACCGTATCGTTGACGATTTCGTGAAACATCAGGATCTGCAGCGGATAGGCGCGGGCATCGCCGTTGTGCTGATAAACGATCACCGGCTCGCGTGGATTAAGCCAGCGCGCCGCCTCCCTGGTGCCGATGAACTGCGGCCGGTCGATCGCGGGGATGCCGTCCTTGGGCGGCCCGCCCGACATGATCTCGCCCAGTGCCACGGTATGCCGGCTGAAATCGGTGCGCGGCCATTCATCCTGCCAGCCCAGCGGCAATCCTGGCGTTGCGGCCGTCACCGGCGACAACATCAGACCGAACAGGACTGCGCCAAACACCGCGCGCCAGCCGGCGCGTGCCGAACCGCAGAAAGGATCCCTCATCGCAGCCTCCAAATGACAGGGCTCAGCTCTTCTGTCGCCCGGGCGGCGTGATCCTTACGCGGTCAGGCACAACGACAACAAAAGGTTCGGCCCTGCACCGTGCGCGCCGGCGCGGCTGCTCTGATGGTCCTGAACCGCGTGGTTCCGTTCAGTTCAAGCCCGGCCACCAGGTCGGCTGCGGAAAGGGCACGTAGAACACGTGTATGAAGATGAAATAGGCGACGATGCAGGATGCCAGCGGCACGACCACGGCGAGCATCAGGTTGTGGCGCGTTTTTTCCAATGTCAGATAAACCGATGTCAGCGACAACATGATCAGGCTCGACAGCCAGAACCCGAGGCCGTACATCACGAACAAATAGCCCAGCACGATGGCCAGAAAAACAAAAACGTCGATCAGCGCAATCCGCTGTTCCGCGTTCAAATGAACGGCGTCCGGAGCACGCTTCATGATGGCCGAGACAGCAACGCGCACGATCAGAGCCGCACCAAACCCCAAAAGAAGATAGTTGGCCAGACGCGGAAACGCCCAGTCCTTGGAATCGGCGCCGGGGGAGACCCAAAACACCGCACCGATGCCGAACAGCAGCAACGCGGTCAGAAGGTCACGGTCAAGCAATCGTCGCATCGTGTGTTCCTCCTTGCGTCAGTCGATGGAAGAGGCCGACAGGCGCTTGCCCGAATCGCCCGCACGCTCGTCCTTCTGACTTTTCCAGCGCGCCCAGGCCACCAGGGAAATCGAGAGCACCGTGACCGTGATGAGTATGATGTTGACGGTACCGGTGAAGAAAACATTGCCGATTGAAGTGGCATCGGAGATATACATGGCCTGAACCAGCGAGGGTTCAATGATGGGGCCCAGAATCAGACCCAGGCCGATGGGGCCGGGATGGAAGCCCAGCCGCCGGACAAAGAACACGAACACCCCGATCCCGAGCATGAGGTACACATCGAAAATGTTGTTCCGGATCGCATAGGCGCCGATCACGGCCAACAGCATGATCAACGGCGCCAGGAGCCGCAGAGGAATGCGGACAATCCGGACCAGCAAGGGTGCAAACAGGCTGCCCAGTATGAAGGTCACGATTCCGGCCAGAAACAACGACCAGCCGAATGAATACACGAGTGTTCCATCGCTCTGGAACAGTTCCGGGCCGGGATTCAATCCGCGCAGCATGAGGGCACCGGCGATGACCGCCGCAGGTGACGAGCCCGGGACGCCCAGCGTAACCAGCGGGATCATCGCCGCCGGAGCGGCCGCGTTATTCGCGATTTCCGATGCGGTCACGCCGCGCAGGTCGCCTTTGCCGTATTGGCTCTTGTCCTTGCTCCAGCGCACCGCTTCGTTGTAGGAGACCAGTGCGGCGATGGGACTGCCGGCGCCGGGCAGAATCCCGATGAAGGTCCCGATCACCGCGGAGCGAATGGCGTGTACCGGATGCGCCAGCACCTTCTTGATCGTCTTCAGGGTTTCACCGCGCTTGGGCGTGTACTCGGCGATGAAATCCTTTCTGCGCAACTCGGTGATCATAAACAGAACCTGCGGCACGGCGAAGACGCCGATCAGTCCTGCAACAAGAGAAACGCCACCGCGCAGTTCCGGCACGCCGAAGGTGAAGCGCGACAGTTCGGTGCCATGGCTGATCCCGATGGAACTGATCAGCAGGCCAATCGCCCCGCCGGCGAGTCCTTTCAAAATGGAGTCGCCGGCCAGGCTGCCGATGATGGTCAGCGCAAAAACCCCCAGCCAGAAGAACTCGGGCGGACCGAATTTAAGTGCAATCGTGATCATCGGCCACGCGAGTAGCAGATAGCATGCGGCGCCAAACAATGTTCCGATCGCCGAGCTGAAACAGGCGGCAATGATCGCCTCCTGTCCGCGTCCCTGCAGGGTCATGGGGTGGCCATCGAAGCCAGTGGCCATCGCGCTCGGCGTTCCCGGGGTATTCACGAGCACCGCCGGGATGGCGTCAGAAAACATCGCGCAAACATACAGGCCACCGAGCATGGCCATGCCTGCACCGGGTGGCAGCGCAAAGGTGAAGGGCACGAGCAATGCGGTGCCCATCGTGGCGGTGAGACCCGGAAGGGTGCCGACCACCATGCCTATCATGACGCCCACCGTGAGCCAGAACAAATACGATGGTGTCACTGCCAGCATCAGACCTTCGATCACAGGAACCTCCCCTCAGGCGTTGTCGCTCTGGTCATCCGGGCAGCCTTGACGATACTCCCGTTCGCGCCCGGACGGCGCGTAAAAGATTACATGGAAACAATCTGCCTGCCCAGGCACGCAGGCTGCCCCGCCATCATGAACTGCGATGCGGGACAGCCTGCGGCTCCGGAAATATTCTATTTAGAGAATTTCTTTACCGCTTCCAGGACATAGGCCTTGGCTTCTTCCGGCGTTTGACGCAATTGCGACAGGCCGTTCTTGGTGACCAGGTCCTTGACTGCGGGATCGGCAGTGACCTTGTTGAGCGCAGCGTTGAGGATCGCGATGCGGTCCGCCGGAGTGCCGGGAGGTGCCATCACGCCCCACGTCGTCATGTATGTCCATTTCGGCTCATTCGGAACACCCGGCAGTGCGTCCGAGGGCTCCGGTCCGGCGATTACGATGGTGTCTACCGTCGCGCGATGCTTGACTGCATGTGAGGATGCCGTCATGCCCGCAGTAACGTGATTACCCTGCAGCATGGGCATCATCTTTCCGACGCCACCCGACACCGGCACATAGGTCGTCTTGATGCCGAGTATTCCGGCGAGTTCGGAATAATTCACCTCGCCTGTGCTCCCGACGCCGGCGACGGTGATCTTGCCCGGATTGGCCTTGGCGGCCGCGATGAACTTCTCGAGAGTATTGATCTTGCTGCCCTTGGGAACCATCAGGGCACCCACCGCTCTTGCGGTCATCCCGATATAAGAAAATTCACCCGGCTTGAAGCCGACATCTTTTCCTTTGGCGCTGATCACAATGTTCGGAACGACCACATTGCTGATCGTGTAGCCATCGGGTTTCGAGCGCCAAAGCTCGTTGAACCCCACGGCGCCGCCACCACCGGTCTTGTAGACGATCTGGATCGGAACGCCGAGTGCTTTCTCCAGACCCGGCTGGAGACGGCGCGCCTGCTGATCGGATCCGCCGCCAGGCGAGTACGGAACGATGAATGTAATGGGCTTGTCAGGGAAGCCCGCCGCGCTGGCGCCACCAGCGGCCACTGCCAAGAACGCCCCGGCAACAGCACCCACAAATACGCGACGCAAATAATCAGGCTTTTTCGTCATTTACTCCTCCTACATTGTTGTTTAAATTTCATCCATCTCCGAGGCGGGCCCTTCTTCTTTCAACTTCACTGCTGCGAACCCGATCGTGCAGCACCAAAGCTGAATTTTGGTGCATACAATAAAATGTGACCCCGCTCTGCGGCTTAAGTTCATGACAATTTCATGTCGACTTCATGATCCGGGGCATCAAATGCATCGCCCTGAACCAATTTTGCTCATGATGGGACCGTGTGTGACAAAGTGAAATGCGATGCAGCACGCACATACACGCTCGTGCAACGCGGCATCGGCACACGAACCCCGGCCGGACCGGATGCGCGATTCACGCTTCAAGCAGGAAACGGCTCGGCGCGCAGCGTTCACGCTGCATCCAAAGTGGGCTACCATCGCCCCATCAGGGAGGAGCAACTCTATGGCAATGAAACCACTCGGCGTCGCCGTGATCGGCGCCGGCCGTATCGGCACGCTGCGCGCGCGGCTCGCCGCCAAACATCCGTCGGTCGGTTTTCTCGCGATCGCGGATCTGGATCCGGCGCGCGCAAAAGCGCTGGCGGAAATCACCAAGGCTGATTTTCATACCGGCAGCAACTTCGAGGCCATCGAACGCCCCGAGGTGAACGCGGTGTTCGTGTCTACACCCGAAGGCGAACATGCCGCCCCGATCAAGCGCGCGCTGGAACTGGGCAAGCCGGTGCTGGTGGAAAAACCCCTCGCGCTGGCACTGGGTGACGCCGAGGACATCCTCGCGACGCTGAAAGCCACGGATGGCAAGCTGCGCGTGGGCTACAGCCGCCGCTACAAGGAATGTTTCCTGCGCGCCAAGGAGCAGATGATCCAGGGCCGGCTGGGGCGCATCACCGGCGGACTTGCCCGCGTTTACAACTCGCGCGCCCAGGCGTTTGCGATCCTCAAACGCGATCCGCATGCCACCCCGGTGCTGGACGTGCTGACCTATTACGTCGACCTGATGTGCTGGTTCCTCGAAGGCAATCCGCCGGTGGAGGTCATCGCCCGCGGCCAGAAGGGCATTTTCCGCGACGCCGGCTACAGTGCTGACGACGTGACCTGGGCCATCGTCACCTTCGCCGACGGCGCGGTGATCAGCTTCGGCGTCAGCTACGCGCTGCCGGCAAAGTACCCAACCATGGGCCAGTCCGACCGCGTCGAACTGCTGGGTACCGAAGGCACGATGATCATCGATGACGACCACATGGACCACGTGCTGTATTCGGACAAGGGCATCCCGCACGCCTATGTGCCCGATCACGCCGTCAACATGGCCTTCCTCGGCAGCAACACCGCAGGCGACTGGGCCGTCGGTGACTTCTGGGGGCCGCTGGGCAACGAAACCCGCGCCTGGCTCGATCACCTCGTGACCGGCCACCCCACGGTGCACACCACGCCGGATCAGGCGCGGATCAATCTCGAAACCACGATTGCGATCGAACGCTCAGCGAAGGACGGCAAGCCGGTAAGGTTGCCGCTGGAGTCTTGAGCATGTCATGAATGACACGGGGTTGCCCGCATGCGGGCAACCCCGTGCCACGCTTCTGCAGATCACCCCCTTTCCGCCTGTAACCCTGCCCCACTGCCTTTGCCGGCAAACACGGCCCGCCAGTTCACCGGCGCGGTCAGCTGCATCAGCACGAACAGCGTGACGATCGCGCCGATGGTGACCGCGAGTCCGGTCATGCCCTTGAAGAAAAACGCGTATGAAAACAGCACCAGATAGAGCAACTGCGCTGTTCCTGCAGCGAGTATTGCGTAGCGGCCGCCAATCGCCGCGCGCAGGTAGGAAACAGTCAGGAACAGCGAAGTCACCGTGGCCGTGCCGAATGCGATGTGGATGCTGACCTGGTCGGCCAGGTACGCAAACAGCAGGTGGAAGGAAAAAAACGTGGCGGCGAGGAAGAAGAAATGCATCGGATGCAGCTCGATGTTTCTGACGATGCCGATCGCCAGCAGCACGACGATGAAAAAGAACAGCGACACCGGTGCGAAGGCGGCAATCTCGGCGGCCAGCGGTCCCGGCTGCAGTTTCTGCGGCATCACCAGCGCAATGTTCACGCCCGCGACCAGCCGCCGGAATTCCCAGGTCAGGTGCCAGCCGTTGTCGCTGAGGTCCTGTTTCGTCGGTGACATGCCGTCTTCGGGGAAATCGACATCGCGGAAGTCCGTGGTCAGCGCCAGCCTGAAATGGCGCACCTCGGACACGCCGCTGCCCAGCGCATAAGTCCAGCGGTTCAGGCCCTGACTGCGGTAACCCGCGTGCAGAGTCACGCGCTCCTCCGGTGCGAGTTCGACGCTGCCGGTGATGCGGCCGTCCTTGGCCGTCGGCGGCCGCAGCCACGGCTTGCCGTCGATTTCGAAACGCAGGTCGTCGAACACCGCGCGCTGTGCCGGGAATGGCAGCGAGATCTCAAGCACCTGGCGTTCGCGGTGCGGATTGGCCAGCGTGTAGCTGGCATCAAAGCGCACCCTGTAGGTCGCGTACCACAGCAGGCCCTTCTGCCGATGCTCGAGCGCCAGCGCGGCGCGCACGTCGCTCGAATCAAGTGCAACGGGTTCGGTGATGCGTTTGGTGACGGTCCTGCGCGTCCTGACGCCGTTGACCTCGGTTTCGACCGGCGAAGTCTCATGCCGCACCAACGTCACCGTCGGCGGCTGCTGGCTCTGCGGCGCGCCCCACAATTGCTCAACGCGGTTACGCAGGTTCTGGTCGGCCTGATGGGTGCGGCTGCTGGTAACGCCCGCGAGCACCCACCACGCGATGGCGGTGCAGAGGTAAATGAAACCGATGGCGATCAGGCGACGGAGCATGGGTGTATCCTGTTGTTTTTATTAATTATTTATTCAGTCATTCCAACGCGTGCCGGAATCACACTCCGGCGTTTTGATGCAAGGCGCTGCGGGCCAGAAACTGGGGACCGGTGCCGCTCGACTGGCACCACGTCGCGATTACCGGGAGGAGGCGGTCGTTGTTCGCGCATGCCCCAGCCA
>JBFKCU010000110.1:0-8258 GCA_041620115.1 Burkholderiales bacterium
ATAATCCAGCGCCGCCTCGTACGCGGCGCGCGACACACCGACATTGATCGCAGTCATCTGCACCATGCGACGCGCATGCAAATCTCCGTACAGCAGTCGACGCGCCGCATCTGCGGCAATGACATCCTCCTCCCCGACCTGGCAGCCGTCCAGCGTCACAGACGCGATGGCGCCGTGCCCCCAGCGCGCATGTGCGCCACCTTCGCCGAAGGCCGGAAGTTCTTCGTCGATCGACAACCCCTTAGCATCGCTGCCCAGCAATACGGTTACGGTGCCGTCTTCGTCCTCGATCTTCGCCTGCACGATGAACAATCCCGCCACTGGCGCGTTCGACACAAAAGGTGCGAGCCCGTTGATCACCCAGCCCTTGCCGGAACGCTTTGCCAGTATCTCCGGCGTGCCAACCGGCACATCATGTTCCGGCAGCGCCTGGTAGTAGCTCCAGCCGCGCTCCGTGTCGGCATCACGTGCAATCAGCGCCAGATGAAAACGGTCATTGCTGTCAAATTTCGCCATCCACCGTTTGCGCTGCGCATCGTCCATCGCCATATGCACCTCGCGTGCCAGCAATGAGGTTTCACCCAGTGCCACGGCGACATCGACGTCACCGACCGCAATCTCCTCCAGCAGCACGCACGACGTCAACAGGTCCGCGCCGGCACCGCCTGCATCCTCCGGCAAACCGAGACCGCGCAGCCCCATTTGCGACAGCTGATCGAGAAAACCCGTCATTAACGGTTTCTCGAAGGGCTCAAGGCGTTTGGGGTCGATCGCCGCCGGTTTCAGTTCCTGATTGACGAAATCGCGCACGGCGTCGCGAAACTCAATTTGTTCGGGTGTCAGGTGCAGGTCATACATGTTTAGTTCGTCCTTTACTGCTAGAAAAAAAGTTACTGCGGCTTAATGCCGGCGGCACGCCCCCCCCCTTGATCCATCTGGGAATTTCAGTCCTGATGAACGCGTCGTGCTCTTCAATGCTGCTGTGCTTCATCACTCCTTCGTGATACGCCGCCTATTGGGCGTGCGGTACGGCGCGTGCATGGATGATGCACAAAACGCGAAACCGCGGCAACCCGAAATACGGGCGCAAACGCTGCTGCCGCCACGATACGGACGTCACGGTCAGATCAAGCCGCGTGCGATCCCGCCATCGACCAGTATGGACTGGCAGGTAACGTAACTCGTCTTGTGCGAAGCCAGAAAAACCACCATCGGTGCGATTTCTTCCGCAGTGGCGAATCGGCCCATCGGGATCTCCTCTGAGAATTCGTGCACGATCTGCTCGGCCGGCACGCCGCGTTCTGCCGATAAGCGTTCGATCCGCTTCGTCCACAAACCGGTCATGGTGCGCCCCGGTGACACGGAATTCACCCGGATGTTATGCGGCCGAAATTCCACACCCAGCGTCTTCACCAGCGCGATCAGCCCCGCCTTGTGCACATTCGAAACCAGCTGGTGCGGATACGGCATGCGCGGCCCTGCTGCGCCGAGTATGACAATGCGACCTGCAGCGGATTTCTTCAGCAGATCCAGTGATGCGCGGATCACGCGCACCGCGCCCATGATGTTGAATTCATAGTTAGCGTACCAGGCGTCATCATCAAGCTCTTCAAACAGCGCACGCTGGCTGCCGCCCACAGCCGACACGAGGATATCCAGCTTCACCGTCTGCTGCGCGAGCCAGTCCCTGAGTGCGGTGACGTCCGCCGCGCGGGTGACGTCGGCGGCAAACCAGCGCACCGCCCGACCTGTGGCTTGCTCGAGCCGCGCCGCGGCCTGCTTGAGTTTCTCCGCATCACGCGAAACGATCAGCAGATCAGCCCCCTCTTCAAGCAATGCCTTCGCGCTCTCGTAGCCTATGCCTTCGCTCGCGCCGACGACCAGCGCCAGCTCACCCTTGATACCCAGATCCATCAATCCGCTCCCGGCATGAAACGCAAAAAGGCGGATGCGTGAATATCATCGCGCCTGCACATGAAAATTCCGGTCATTCGATTTTCGCGCCGGTCATTTTGATCAGCTTGCCGTATTTTTCGTAATCGGCCTTGAGCGTGGCATTGAACTGCTCCACGGTACTGGGGGATGGATCCAGCGCTGTATTTTCGAGTTTCTGGATCACATCGGGCAGCGCCAGCGCCTTGTTGATCTCGCTGTTGAGTCTGGCAATGATCTCCCTAGGCGTGCCCGCCGGCACAAACACCCCGATCCACGGGCTCATTTCGTATCCCGGCACTCCCGCCGCAGCGATCGTGGGCACGCCGGGCAGCGCCTTGCTCGGTTTTGTCGACCCCAGGCCCAGCGGCCGCAATTTACCGTTGCGGATATGCGTGATGACGGTGCCCACCGTGGCAAACGAGGCCTGGGTTTCTCCGGCCATCAGCGCCGTAACCTGTGGCGCGCCACCCTTGTAAGGCACGTGGGTAATGTCAATCCCGCTCATGGAGATCAGCAGCGCCATCTGCAGATGTGGCGCACTGCCATTGCCGGAAGATGAGTAATTGATCTGTCCCGGACGCGCCTTCGCCAGCGCGATAAACTCCCTGACTGATTTCACCGGCAGGGACGGATGCACGGTCAGCACGCCGGGCTGCGCGGACAGCATGCCGACACCGGCAAAATCCTTGAGCGTGTCATAGGCGAGCTTTTTGCCGTAGATGTGCGCATTGCCGACATGGGTGGTCGAGTGCACCATGATCGTGTAGCCGTCCGCCGCGGACTTGGCCACGACATCGGCACCGATCGAACCCGATGCGCCACCGCGATTATCAACCACGAACTGCTGTCCCAGCGCTTCAGAGACCTTTTGCATCACGATGCGACCCACGACGTCGTTGGAGCCGCCGGCCGGCCATGGAATGATGACGCGTACCGGCTTTACCGGGTAGGCCTGCGCCTGCACCGTTGCCGGGGTCAGTATCGCGGCAAGCACGAAAAATACGCTGGAAAATACCAATCTCACATCGCTCTCCTTGTTGTGGCTTCCGGACCATGACCGGCGGCTGCCAAATTATGCGCAAATGCCGCCAGCGCTTCAACGACGGAAAGTAAAAAAAAGCCGGCGACGCGCGCCGGCTTTGCATCATGTGGTCCCCGGACCCGATCAATCGATGCTGGCACCGCTTTCCTTGATCACTTTTGCATATTTGTCGTAATCAGACTTCAGGCGTGCGGAAAACTGTTCCGGCGTCATGAACATCGGATCCAGTGTCTGCCCGCTCAGCTTCTCGGCGACACCCTTGTCTTTCAGCGCCTTCTGCATTTCCGCATTCAGCCGGTCAACGATCGCCTTGGGCGTTCCTGCTGGAGCAAACGCGCCTACCCAGGCCGTAAATTCATATCCTTTCACACCACCCTCGGCAATGGTCGGCACATCCGGGTACTGAGGAACACGCTCATCCGAACTCACACCCAGAGGCCGCACGCGCTTGGCATTGAGCGAGGGAATCAGCGAGCCGATGGTCGCCAGCATCGCCTGCACTTCGCCCGACGCAATCGCAACCGCGGCCGGTCCGCCGCCCTTGTACGGGACATGGATCATCTTGGTGCCGGTCATCGAATTCAGCAACACCATCGTCAGGTGGACAAAGCTGCCGTTGCCCGACGACGAATAGGTTATTTCTCCGGGCCGCTTCTTGCCCAACGCAATGAACTCCTTGACTGACTTCACCGGCAGCGACGGGTGCACGACGAGCATGCCGACCTGACGCGCCAGCGGCGCAATACCGATGACATCCTTCAAGGTGTCGTACGGCAGTTTCTTGTAGAGGTGCGGATTGGCCACATGCGTCGCCGAATGCACCATGATCACATAGCCGTCCGCCGGGCTCTTGGCCACGACATCGGTGCCGATGGTGCCGGCGGCACCACCGCGATTGTCAATGACGAATTGCTGCCCGAGGTTTTCGGACATTTTCTGCATGACCACGCGGCCGACAATGTCGTTGGAACCGCCCGGGGGCCAGGGAATGATGACGCGCACGGTTTTCGCAGGATAATTCTGCGCCAGGGCAGCCAACGGCGCCGCGATCAGTCCGGCGAGGGCAATCCCCGCGATTTGGATTGCTGTTTTCATGAACATTCTCCGATAAGGGGCCAGCCGTAGGGCTGGGAGGGCGAATTATCGGCAAAATCCACTGGCGCATCAATGCGACAGGTAAAAAAAACCGGCGCCGGGCGCCGGTTTTTCCACACTGATAGGGCTTAATCGACGCGGGCACCGCTGATCTTGACCACTTTGGCGTACTTGTCGTAATCGGATTTGATGCGCGCGGCAAATGCCTCGGGCGTCATGTGCATTGGGTCCAGGGTCTGCGCACTCAGTTTCTCCGCCACGCCCTTGTCGGCGAGCGCCTTGCCGAGCGCCGCGTTGAGCGCGTCGATGACGGGCCGCGGCGTGCCCGCCGGCACAAACGTGCCGACCCAGGCAGTGAACTCGTAGCCCGGCACGAACTCGGCGATTGCGGGCACATCGGGGAACTGCGAAACGCGCTGGTCCGCGCTCACGCCGAGCGGCCGCACGCGTCCCGATTTGATGTGCGTGAACAACGAGCCGATGGTCGCCAGCATCGCCTGGGTTTCGCCGCCGACCAGCGCGGTGCCGGCCGGGCCGCCGCCCTTGTATGGCACGTGGATCATCTTCAGGTTGGCCATCGACGCCATCAGCGCCATCGACAAATGCACATAGCTGCCGTTGCCGGCAGATCCGTACACCACCTCGCCCGGCCGCTTTTTCGCCAGTGCGACGAATTCCTTGCCGGTCTTGACCGGCAGCGACGGGTGCACCACCAGCATGCCCACCTGACGCGCCAGCGTGGTCACCCCGATGAAATCCTTGAGCACATCGTAGTTGAGCTTTTTATACAGATGGGCATTGGCCACGTGGGTGGTCGACTGCACCATGACGGTGTAGCCGTCGGGTGGACTCTGCGCCACGATCTCGGAACCGATCTGGCCGGCCGCGCCGCCGCGATTGTCGATGATGAACTGCTGCCCCATGATTTCGCCGACTTTCTGGTAGACGATACGCCCCACCACGTCGTTGGACCCGCCCGGCGGAAACACGATCACCACACGCACGGGTTTATCCGGATATTTCTGCGCCGCTGCAGGCAACGGCAGGATCAGCAACCCCGCAAGCGTCACGAGCAGGAAACGAATCGCTGCATTCATCACAATCCTCCTTTTATTATGTTCGAGTATGAAGCCGGCGCTATTATGGTTGACAACCTTGCCGGCAATCAACCGCGATTTCCCGCAATTACGCATGCGCGATAAAATGCGCCCTGCTGACACGCGCTGCCGGTCGGGTGGCGCGTTGGTTCACCCTCTATCTGCGGCCCCGTTTGGTGCGGTGCCGCACCAAACTGGAGTATTTACGCATGGCCCTGCCACTCGAAGGCGTTACCGTACTCGACCTGTCCACCGTTATGGCCGGACCTTATTGCACCATGGTGCTCGGAGACATGGGTGCCGACATCATCAAGGTCGAAAACTTCCCGGAAGGCGACGGCTCACGCCGCTTCGAACCGAAGATCAACGACGAGTCGTATTGCTTCGCGGTGCTGAACCGCAACAAGAAGAGCATCGGCGTCAACATGAAAGACCCGCGCGGCAAGGAAATCGTGATGAAACTCGCGGCCAAAGCCGACATCATCACCGAGAACTTCCGCCCCGGCGTGGTCAAGAAACTGGGCATCGATTACCAGACCATCAGCGCCTTCAACCCCGGCGTGGTCTACGCCTCCATGTCGGGCTTTGGCCAGACAGGGCCCTACGGCCACAAGGGCGGCTTCGACATCGTCGCCCAGGGCATGAGCGGCATCATGATGATGACGGGATATCCCGGCGGTCGTCCGGCCAAGGTCGGTATCGCGATGAACGACATCTCGAGCGGCGTGACTGCGCTGTATGCGATCCTCGGCGCCTACATCGGCAAACTGAAAAGCGGCAAAGGACAATACGTCGAAACCTCGCTCCTGGAAGCGGGACTGGCGTGGACGCACTGGGAATCGGGTGCGTACTTCGGCGGCGGCGAGGAACCCACAGCGACCGGCACGCGGCACCGCCGCTCAACCCCGTACCAGGCCTACAAGACCCAGGACGGTTATGTCACGGTCGGTGCCAACAACAACAAGCTGTGGACGAACTTCTGCAACATCACCTGCAACAAACCCGAATGGCTGACTGATCCGCGCTTCAAGGACCTGCCCTCGCGGCTGAAAAACATCGACGTGCTCGAACAGGAGATTGAAAAGGTCTTTGCAACAAAACCGACCGCGCACTGGGTGCAGAAACTGGACGAGGCCGCGGTGCCCGGCGGCCCGGTCTACACCTACGCGCAAACGCTGGCCGATCCGCACATCAAGGCGCGCAACATGGTGGTGGAGATCGATCACCCGAAAATCGGCCGCATGAAATCCATCGGACTTCCGGTCAAATCCAGCGGTGAACTGACGGCGATCCGCCAGCCTGCGCCATGGCTGGGGCAACACACCGAAGAAACCGTGCGCAGCCTGCAATACAAAGACGCCGAAATCGCCACCTTGTTCGCCGAGGGCGTGCTCTACGACAAATACCGCGGCAAGAAATAAATGGAGGCTGTCATGTCGACCGCATGGCTTTTGCTGCTGCTCGCCGGCCTGCTCGAAGTCGTCTGGGCCATCGGTTTGAAATACACGATGGGTTTCACGCGTGTCCTGCCCAGCGTCATTACCGTTGCAGCCATGATCGCCAGTGTCTGGCTGCTGGCGCTGGCGCTGAAATCAATCCCGGTGGGCACCGGTTATGCCGTATGGACCGGCATCGGGGTCATCGGCACCGTCATACTTGGCATTACGCTGTTCGGCGAGCCCGCCACGGCCGCACGGCTGTTCTGTATCGGGCTGATCGTGGCCGGAATTTTCGGTCTCAAACTGCTGAACACCAGCGCCTGAGGTCCGGCGCATTCACGAGGCAGGCGCCGCCTCCTTGCTGATGGCAGGTTCAGCGGGTGCTTGAGGCACTTGGGGCACTTGGGGCACTTGTGGCACTTGGGGCACTTGGGGTGCTTGGGGTGCTTGGGGTGCTTGGGGTGCTTGGAGCGCTTGGAGCGCTTGAGATGCCTGGGGCACCTGGGGCGCTTCAGGCGCTTCATCCATGATGCCCTCGAGTTCGCAGCGGTCGCGTCCCCGCGTCACCGTAAGGCTGCCGGTAATCTTCCCCTCCATGCCGCAAAACCGCTCACGATCTATGTCGCGGAACAAGAATTTCACCGCCCCCCTTTCGTGGTCGATCAGGAACGCCCCCTTATCCTCGTTCAGCGTGACCACGGTGACACTGCCGGTATCTTTCCATTGACTCCAGGCGTCGTCACGCACGATATGCACCGAACACGTGCGCGGCTTCCATTTGGCATAGTAGGCAATGCTTTCGACGCGGCCGCCGATCAGCTCGACGGCAATACGCGCCTGCCGGTCTTCAGTGCCCAGCGTGCAGGACAGTTTCTCCAGCTTGCCGCGTCGCACAGCGGCACGCGCCCTCGCCTGCTGCGGCTTTTTTGCGCCCTGCGCCTTCTGCGCAGCGGGTGCAGACGGCGCGGCAGCGTACGCTGGAGCCGCCAGCCACGCAAAAAAAATGGCGCAAGCCATTGATTTAAAAATTTGAATTTGAACCCCTCCCCTCGGGGTCAGACTGCAGACGACACCACAGGCCACACGGCCTGCGGTGTCGCGAGCATCCTTTAGTGTGCTACCGCACCTACGTCTTTCACCACTTTTGCCCAGCGATTATGTTCCTTCTCCCAGAACTGGCGGAAGTCCGCGGGTGACTTGCTGACGATCGCCGCCGAGCTCGCTGTAGCAAGCTGCTTGATCACGTTGGCATCCTTCATCGTATTTACGACTGCCGGGAACAGGCGATCGACCACGGCCTGCGGCGTGCCCTTGGGCACAAACACGCCCTGCCATGAGCCGACCACGTGATCGGGGAACCCGACTTCTTTCATCGTCGGCACGTTGGGAAGGTCACTCAGCCGCTCAGGCGCCACCACGGCGAGCAAACGCATGCGGTCGATGCGGATGTACGGCAGCAGTGAAGCTGAAGTCAGCATCGTGATCGGCACTTCGCCCTGCGCTACCGCCAGCGATGCGCCGCTGGCACCGCCTTTGTACGGCACCATGACGATCTTCAAGCCGGCCTGCTGCTGGAACAGTTCAAATGCCAGACGCGAATTGCTGCCGGCACCGGACGCCGAGAAATTCAGTTTACCCGGACGCGCCTTG
>JBFKCU010000111.1:0-8253 GCA_041620115.1 Burkholderiales bacterium
AATGATGCTGGCCCGCGTGCCGCTCGGCCGCTTTGGCAAAATGGATGAAATCGCCGCCGCCGCGGTGTACCTCGCCAGCCCGGAAGCTGCCTTCATGACCGGCCAGACGCTGGTGCTCGACGGCGGGCTGACGTCTTATTAAACGACCGGTTCTGCGTTACTGAAGGGCGGCTACCACGGCATCGCCCATTCCATTGGTTCCCGCTTTGCCGCCCAGATCGGGCGTCAACTGCCGCTGCTCCGCAATCACCCGATCCATTGCCACCGCGATGCACTGTGCCGCTGCAGTGGCTTTGGGTTCGGCGCGATTGCGCCCCAGCCACTCCAGCAACATCTGTCCGGACATGATCAGCGCGAAGGGATTGGCGATGTTTTTTCCGGCAATGTCGGGCGCGGATCCGTGTGTCGCCTGCGCCATGGCCTGCCGCTCGCCAACGCACAGGCCGGGCGCGAGGCCGAGGCCGCCGACCAGGCCGGCCCCCAGATCGGTGACGATGTCGCCGAACTGGTTGGTGGTCACGACCACGTCGTACTGCTGCGGCTTCATGACCACCTTCATGGCGAAACCGTCGATCAGCACTTCCTCGTACTCGACGTCGGCATAGTCTTTCGCAACTTTGCGGCATTCCTCGGCAAACATCCCGCACACCAGCCGATAGACCGGTTCTTTGTGCAATGCCGTCACTTTCCTCCGCGTGCGCGTGCGCGCAACCTCGAAAGCCTCGCGCGCGACACGGCTCGCCCCCTTGCGGGTAACTACGCGCATGCCGACCGAAATCTCGTCATTGGGGCGAAACTCGCCGCTGCCCGCGACGACGGTGTCGCTCGATTGCATGCCTTCGGTGACTTCGCGCAGGAACACAATGTCCACGTCCTTGTGTATCGAATTGATATTCGGATATGACTTCACCGGCTTGATGCTGGCAAACAGGTCGAGCCGTTTGCGCAACGGTGGCATGATCCATGTCGGATCGTTACGCGGATAAGCGCCGTGCCCGATCGGCCCGCACAGCCAGCCGTCCGTTTTCTCCAGTGCCTTGACCGTGGCTTCCGGCATCGTATGTTCATGCAACTCGTGACCGAGACGACCGATCGGATGTTCGCTCCACTCAATCGTCAGTCCGCACTTTGCCGCGGCGCCTTTCATCACCTTGACCGCTTCAGGAACCACCTCCAGACCGATGTCGTCACCCAGCAGAACTCCGATTTTCAGCACTTTTGAATCCCCGGTTGTTTAAGACTGCGTCGCATGAAGAACGCTGATTCTAAAGAATTGTCGCCGCAGTGCGATGACCTTCCAGCGTGCGCCTGGCAGTGCCGCAAATCGTGGCGGCGCTTCGGACAGTCAGGTGCTGCGGGAATCTAACGGAGATTTAGGGCGAACTCTGCGATCACATCGTGGTCGTACTTCAGGACGATGCAGCCCACGCATTGATATTTAAGGTGTTTTTGGCGTTGCCATCCGTCACAACAAGCCTGCAAGGCAAAACCGAGGAGGAGGTTCTCATGAAAACGTTTCGTGTGTTGGCTGCTTCATTTCTATCAGCGTGTCTGATGCTGCCTGCATTTGCATTGGCGCAGGCCTATCCTGACAAACCGGTTCGCGTCATCGTGGTGTTTCCGCCAGGCGGATCGAACGACGTGACGGCGCGTATCGTCTTTAACAAGATGGACGAGATCGCCAAACAGCAGTTCGTTGTTGATAACCGCGGCGGTGCGTCCGGTACCATCGGCGCGACGCTGGTATCCGAGAGCCCGGCCGACGGCTACACCGTGATGGTGCAATCGACCACGCATATCGCCAACGCTTACATGTACAAAGGCAAGATCAAGTACGACACGATGAAGGATTTCATCGGCGTCACGCCGCTGGCGAAGCAGATCGGCATGCTGGTGGTGCATCCGTCGATGCCGGTCAAGACCGTAAAACAGCTGGTTGATCTGGCGAAGAAACGTCCGGGTGAAGTCAACTACGGATCTGCGGGGCTCGGCAGTTATGTGCATCTCAACATGGCGATGTTCGTGTCCATGAGCGGTACGAAAATGGTGCATGTGCCGTACCGCGGCGGCGGCCCGCTGTCGATTGCATTGATGGCGGGCGAAGTGCAGACCACCATCAGTACCATCGGCTCGTCGATCCGCTATATCAAATCCGGCAGGATGCGGGCGCTGGGCGTGACCTCGGCCAAGCGCGTGTCGCAGTTTCCCGATGTGCCGGCCATCGGCGAAGTCATCCCCGGGTTTGAATTCACGGCCTGGGTCGGCTCTTTCGTGCCTGCCGGCACGCCCGCGCCCATCGTCAACCGGCTCAACGAGCTGCTGAAGCAGGCGCTGGCCGACAAGGAGGTGTCGGAAAAACTGGTCAATGCGACGCTGGAGCCGATGTACATGACGCCGCAGCAGTTCGCTGAGCGGCTGCAGTCCGACTACGAGCGTTACGGCAAGCTGATGAAGGAAATCGGCGTCGTGAAATAGCCTTGTGCAGCGGCGGGTCGCCGTGAACGGCGGCCCGTTTGCGTGGGAGCAGCGTCGCTATGGTGCGGCGGCAGGTTCGCTGATCGAGACGCGCCATCGGATGCGCTCTTCCCCGGGCGGATAATCGCCTGCGGCGAGATGGTAGGTGCAGCGGTTGTCCCAGATCACGATGTCGCCGCGGCGCCACTGGGCGCCGCTCTATTCGGGGCCGACGAATCCGATATAAGCGCCGCAGGCCTCGGCCGGCGGCGCCAGCATCGCCTGTTCGCCGGTGTTGCGCACGCCGCGTGGCAGCGGCGGCACGCCGTGTTCCTGCATCCAGCGGGCGGCCGTGCCCATGCTGTTGGTGCGGTACAAAGCCTGGAACGGACCGGGTCCGCGACGTTCCAGTGCATCGGCCGCCGGACCTGCCGCGTACGGCTGCACCACGCCCAATCCCGTCGGGCCCAGCTGGAACACCGCCATGTTCGACATGATCACCGTGCCTTTCTGCAATGGCGGCTGCGGCAGGCCCAATACTTTGGCGTAAACGGCGGCGGTGGCCTCGGCATCCGGCGTGACAATGTACGTGCGTTCGAGCCCAGCCACGCAATTCGGGTTCGGGCCCGCATGCGGAGATTGCTTGCGGCGCTCGGCCAGCGGCGTCAGGTGTTCTATGAAATAGAGCGGCAGCGGATTCTTCGGCCCCAGGGCTGCCGCCTTCCAGCGCAATTTCACGCCCGATGGCGTCACCCGGCTGCCTTCCACCGCATCACTGACCTCCACACCGCGGCTGCGCATCGCCGCCACTTCGGCTACCAGATCGTCGCTTTGCAGCACGATGGAGCGGATGCCGCCCCCCGCGGCAATGAAGTCGGCGAGGTCGGCATTGGTATCGCCGGGCCGGCCCACTGCAGCACGGTGTTCCGCCGGATCGCGGATCGACATCAGCTCGAGGTAATCCTTCTCGAACAGCGCAATGGCATTGTGGGTGCCCTTGCCCGGATGCGCGCCGCCGGGGAACACATTGAATCCCAGCTTGGTATATTGCGCGATGCCCTGTTGCAGATCGGGCATGCAGATCACGACATGGTCGATGCAGGTAAACATATTGTTTCGTCCTCGGTAAAAATGTTGCCGGAAACAAGAAGCGTCGAGGTCACTATATCAGCGTGACGCGGCGGGTTTTTTCCGCATCTTTAACGGTGTTTGCGCGCGATGTAAACAGTATTCGACGATTCGCCGCCCAAATACGGATTCGGAAAAGTCACGACATGCGATGCCGACGACTCGAACACGCTGTCGAGCAGGCGCGTGAATGCGGCATCCGGAGGGTCGTTGGACCATACGCCGAAAATGCCGCCGGGATGCAGCTTGTCATTGAGTTTGAGCAGCGCCGGCGCAGAGTAGAAAGCGCTGTTTCCGGGGTTCAGCCAATGGCCGGGTGAGTGGTCGATATCGAGCAGCACGGCGTGTACCCGCTGGCTGGGATCTGCAGCATCAAACCCGGCGCTGGATGTCGCTAGGGCAAAGAAGTCGGCATGGACCAGCGTGCAGCGAGAATCGGTTGTCAGCACCTTGCCCATGGGCACCAGCCCCCGGCGGTGCCAGTCAATCACGGGGGCCATTACTTCAATGACCCTCAGTGATTTGACGGACGGGTTTTCGAGCGCTGCGGCCGCGGTATAACCCAGGCCGAGTCCGCCGACCACAATGCTCCAGTCGCCGCCTGTCAGAGCGGCGAGTCCGAGGGTCGTCAGTTCGATCTCGGCTGCAGTAAACAGGCTGGACATCAGGAATTCGTCGCCCAATTTCACTTCATACAGAATTTCCCCCTCCAGCCGGGGTTCCGCGCGGCGCCGCAGGCTGATGTCGCCCAGCGGAGTCTGCTGGTAATCCAGCTCTTCAAAATCAATTTTCATATGCGGTTCCGCTACAGTCGTGGTCCCCGGGGTTTTCGGTCCGGCAGTGGCCGGTTCCGGTCATTGTCCGTTAGAACCTCCGGTGCCTTCATATTATTTTCGTAAAGTGTTTTAATTCAAACTGACTCGCACAAGGAAAACCGCCCATGGCGCTCATCGAGCAGAACGTGACTGTCACCACCAAACACGGCAAATGCCCGGCATTCGCCGCCTGTCCCGACGCGCCGGGCACATTTCCCGGCATCATTTTCTACATGGATGCGCCAGGCTTCCGCGAGGAGCTGTGCAACATGGCGCGGCGCATCGCCAAGCACGGCTACTTCTGCCTGCTGCCCGACATGTATTACCGGCTCGGCACCTGCCGCTTTGACATCCCGCGCCGCAATGACCCGATGTCGGCCGTGATCAAGGCGGCGATGAATAGCCTGACCAATGCCGATGTCACCGATGACACCGGCGGGTTCATCGCCTGGCTCGATGCGCAGGACCAGGTTTCGGCGGGGCCGGTCGGCAGCGTTGGCCACTGCATGAGCGGGCGTTACATCACCACCGCGGCGGCGCGCTTCCCGCGCATGACGGCCGCGGCGTCGCTCTACGGTGTGGGCATCGTTACCGACAAGGAGGACTCGCCACATCTGCTGCTGGACCAGATCAAGGGCGAGCTCTACTACGGCTTTGCCGAGAAGGACGCGTCAGTCCCGGCAAAAGACGTCACCGACCTCACGGCGGCGCTGAAAAAAGCGGGCACCAGACACACGCTGGAAGTGCTGCCGGGCACCCAGCACGGTTTCTGCTTCGCCGAGCGCGCGGTTTATCATCCGGTGGCCGCGGAACAGACCTGGGCACGGGTGTTCGACCTGTGGGACCGGAATCTGAAAAAGAACTGATGCAAGTAACCTGATACAGATACAAAGGGGCGGCGGGGTGCTCCGCGGGCCGGACCCGCCGCCTTTTTTCTGCTAGTCGAGCTTCACGCCCAGCGTCTTGATCAGCTTGTCCCACATCGCGCTTTCCTCGCGCACGTGCTTTTGCGTCTCGGCAGGCGTGGCGCCGCCGGGTTCGGAGCCGCCCACGGCGACGGCATCGCGGATTTCCGGCATCTTGAGGATCTTTGCGGACTCCTCGTACATGCGGGTGATGATCGGCGCCGGCGTCTTGATCGGCGCCAGTAGCAGCACCGAGCCCTCGACGGCGTAGCCGGGTACGCCGGATTCGGCAATCGTCGGCAGGTTGGGCAGCACCGAGGAGCGTTTGGCCGTGGTGACCGCAAGCGCCTTCAGCCGGTTGCTGTTGACGTGGGGTATCGCCGATGGCGCCGTGGCCAGCGAGACCTGCGTCTCATTGGCCACCACGCTGGCGACGGCCGGTCCGCCGCCCTTGTACGACACGCCGACGATGTCCGTCTTGATCATCAGCTTGAGCAACTCGGAAGCGAGGTGCACGTTGGTGCCGATGCCGGCGTGCGCGTAGGTCACCTTGCGCGGATTCGCCTTGGCATAGGCGAGAAAATCCTTCATCGTTGCCGCGGGCACGCTGGGATGCACGACCACCACGTTGGAATAGGTGATCACCGGCGTGATGGCCACAAGTTCGCGGTTTGGCGTATAGCCCAGCTTTGCATAAAGGCTGGGGCTGATCGTGATCGGGCCTTCAGCCGTGATCAGGAAGGTGTATCCGTCCGGCGCAGCCTTGGCCACGATCTCGCTGCCGATATTGCCGCCCGCGCCGCCGCGATTGTCGATGACGATGGTCTGCTTGATCGCCTTCTGCAGGTGGTTGGTGAGTATCCGTGCCGCAAAGTCCGACGAGCCGCCGGGCGGGAAGGGTACGATCACCCGCACCGGCCGCTCCGGCCAGCCCTGACCCGCGGCACTCTGCGCGAATGCGTTCTGTGCGAATGCTGCTGCAATACACAACAATGCGATTCTGACTTGCATGGGTGCTCCCCTTTTCGGGTTGATGCGTTACGGAGAGGTCTCGATGTTCGGGATCGCCTGCGACAGCGATCCCGTGCAGCGCATTCGCCGGGCTTACTGTCGTATGCCCAGCGCCGTGGCCAGCCCCGAGTAGAGCTCGTACTGTTCACGCACGAATTCGTAGCTCTCCTTGGGCGGGCGGATCGCGGCAATACCGCCGATGCGCGCGTTGCCGGCCTGCCAGTCGGGATCCTTGGCGAGCTGCGCGAACACCCTGACCCACTGGTCGACCACAGGCTTGGGCAGTCCCGCGGGACCCATCAGTGCCGTCCAGCCGACGATCTTGTCCATGTCCGGAAAGCCCGCTTCGGCTCCGGTCGGCACGCCGGGCAGTTCATCAAGCCGCGTTGGCGTGACGAACAGCGCACGCAGCCGGTTGGCCTTTACCTGCGGAATCACCGTCGGTGCGTTGTTGCAGGCGAAATCGACCTGACCGCCCAGCACGGCGACGGTGACTTCACCGCCGCCCTTGTAATGGATGCCGACCGCATGGTCCTTGGTCAGCTTGCCCAGCGTCATCCAGTATTGCGCGGCCATGTTCTGGCTGGTGGCGACGCCGGAGGTGGCGAAGTTGAGCTTGCCCGGCTGTTTGCGGATGGCGTCGATCAGGGCCGCGGCGGTGCGATGTGGCGATTCGGTGCGAACGAAGCAGATATACGGATTGAGCTCGATCAGCGACAGCATCGTGAACTCGTTCCACTTGTACGCGAGCTTGGAGTCGATCGCCGGCAGGACTGCGTGCGTGGCGATGCGGGCCACCAATAGCGTATAGCCGTCCGCGGGGGCGTTCCTGACCACGTTCGCGCCGATCGAGCCCGAAGCGCCGACCCGGTTCACC
Source organism: Burkholderiales bacterium (assembly GCA_041620115.1). Classification (GTDB taxonomy): domain Bacteria; phylum Pseudomonadota; class Gammaproteobacteria; order Burkholderiales; family SG8-41. The sequence continues at coordinate 7,191 of JBFKCU010000111.1, forward strand.
GACACGATGGGCACCTTGTTGGCCATGTATTTGGGCGCGACCTGCGCGACATTGCGCCCCGAAAGATCCGAGTCACCGCCCGCGGCAAAGGGGATGACGAACTGAATCGGCTTGGTGGGATACTGGCCGGCGGACTGCGCGTGGGCACTGCTGATTGCGGAAAAAGTGGTTGCGGTGAACAGTGCGACTGCGGTTGCTCTTGCGTATTGCATGCTTCCTCCCCAGGTAAGATTGGCGCGACCCCGCCTGTTGTTGTTTGCGGCGTTCCGGTCGCACGGTCCGCGGAGCCGCCGCCGGCCGGCCCGTGCTGCGGCAGGCGCGTGGCAATCTCTCGCAAGTGCATTCTGCACCAAGCCGGGCGTGCCGGAACGCCGTCATGAGCCGCTTGCGGAAATTTTTTTGGCGGTGGACCAGTGCGGGCAGGGAGATACCAGGAATTTATAAAATATCAATAAAATCAACTAGTTATGACAACTCGTCACCGCAGATCACTGATGGCGTCGCGCGTCGTCACCGGGCCGTGCATTGACGCCGCAGCGTACCCGCAGTACTCATTAGCTGCGGGCAATGCAAAGAGACGCATCATGAAAATCAAGCACCGCCTCATCATCGTCGCCACGGCATCGCTGCTCACCGCCATCGCGGTGGCTGCCACCGACGTCTTTCGTGCGCCGGTGGGACAGCGCGACGTCCATGCGAGTTATTGGGAGGAGCCCTATGTGGGCGTCACCACCAATGGCCGTGTGGTGCCTGATTTGTTCAAGCGCGCGCAGACCGGGATCACCACCGCGCCGGTGCAGCACGCTGCCGCGGCATTCCTCGCCAGCCTCGACCCCGCGCAGCGCAAGAAGACCCTGTTTCCGGTCGATGATGATGAATGGCGGCGCTGGGACAATCGTCATTTTCCGACGCGGCAGGGCACGGGATTCTATGAAATGAATTCGGTGCAGCGCTTGCTCGCCATCGAGCTGATGCGTGCGAGTCTGAGCGCGGGCGGCTTGGAGCAGACGCAGGACGTGATGAATCTCAACGGCACGCTCGCTGAAATGACCGGCAATTACAA
>JBFKCU010000112.1:0-8184 GCA_041620115.1 Burkholderiales bacterium
CCGACATCGGCCACTCCAATAGTGCGAGGCCTTGCGGTCCCCCGCTTTCATCCGTAGATCGTATGCGGTATTAGCCTATCTTTCGACAGGTTATCCCCCGCTACTGGACATGTTCCGATGTATTACTCACCCGTTCGCCACTCTACTTGCGGGTTGCCCCGCTTTCGCGTTCGACTTGCATGTGTAAGGCATGCCGCCAGCGTTCAATCTGAGCCAGGATCAAACTCTTCAGTTTAATCTCTGCAAGTAAATCTCTCGCTTGACGTATGTTTCAATAATCATGCGAGCACTTCTGTATATCTTGATTAACCGCGCGCGTTTCCTTGCGCGGCCGCATTCAAGACCAAGTGCCCACACTTATCGGCTGTAAATTTTTAAAGAACGTTGGTAGCGGGGATAGGATTTGAACCTATGACCTTCGGGTTATGAGCCCGACGAGCTGCCAGACTGCTCCACCCCGCGCCCGATCAAGCCAAGTATTGTAACTGTTTGTTTTCTTTTCTGTCAACAAACAACTGCAACTTTTTCCTGACTTTTCGCTGATCTTTTCGGCCCTGGCTGGCCTCGAAGTCTTGCATCAGCGAAGCCCGCGATTATCTAGACTTTTTAAACGGAACGCAACACCCTCCGTGAAATATTTTCAGCCTTTAGCGGCCTGCCACAGGCACGGCAGATTTGCGTCGGCGGAAAAATTCAGCCGCGCGATCCATGCTGACAAAAAACGTGGGCGTTACATACAGCGTCAACATCTGCGAAAACACCAGGCCACCGACCACGGCAATGCCCAGTGGCTGGCGCATCTCCGACCCCGTACCGGTGCCGAACGCAAGCGGCAGCGTCGCGCAAATCGCGGCTGCGGTGGTCATCATGATCGGCCGGAAACGGATGATTGATGCCTCGACGATCGCATCGGCGGCAGACAGGCCTTTTTCCCTCTGCAACTGGATGGCGAAGTCGACCATCATGATGCCGTTTTTCTTTACCAGACCCACCAGCAGAATGATGCCCACGAAGCTGAAGACGTTGAGCTCCTGCCCTGCGATCAACAGCATCAGCAACGCACCAAATCCGGCAAAGGGCAACGCCGTGAGTATGGTGATCGGATGGCCATAATGCTCGTAGAGTATGGCCAGCACCATGTAGATCACCAGAATCGTGATCAGCAGCAGTATCGGCAGCGTGCGGAATGCCTCCTCGAACGCCTGCGCGTTTCCGGCCACCGAATAGGTAACGCCCAATGGCAGAACTTCGCCGGCGATGCCTTTGACGTGTGACACGGCGTCACCAATTGACAGCCCCGGCGCCAGATTGAATGACAGGACCACCGAGAGCAGTTGCCCGTAATGGCTTACCGATACCGGCCCCACACCCATCTTGATGTCGGCCACAGCCTGTATCGGCACCATCTGACCGGTAGACGCCTGCACGTAAAGCGACCGTAAGGCATTGATATCACGCTGGAATTTAGGATCCAGCTCAAGCAGGACATTGTATTGGTCCGTAGACCCGTACAAGGTGCTGATCCGGCGTCCGCCATAGGCGTTATAAAGCGCCGATTCAATCTGCTGCGGCGACACGCCCAGCACTGCGGCGCGGTCGCGCAGGATGTCAATCTGGATTTCGGGGTTACTCAATTCCAGACTGGAGTTGACGTCCTGCAGCATGCTGGACTCGCGCAGCCTGCTCTCCAGCACCGCGCTCGCGTCATACAACTGCTTCTGATCAGAGCCCTGCAGTACCAGCTGATAGTCGCTGGTACTGATCAACCCGCCGATGCGTATCGCCGGCGGATTATTCATGAACACCCGCAGGCCCTGCGCGCCTCCGGAGAACTCGCGACGCAGTTCCTGGATCACGCTGTCTGCACCGACCTTGCGCTCATCGCGCGACTTCAACCTTACGATGATCCTGCCGATATTGCTGCCGACCACACCGCCGGTGCCCTGCCCCGCAGTAGACATCACCGCCTCGACATTGGGATTCTTTTCGATGATGGCGGCAACCCTGGCCTGGCGCTTTTCCAGGTCGCTAAACGGCACGCCTTCGGGCGCACGGGTATTGCCAAAGAAGACACCGGTATCCTGACGCGGAATGAATCCCTGCGGTACCGCCTTGTAGATCATCACGGTCAACACCAGAAACACCGCAGATCCGAACAACATCAGCCCGCGGTGGCGCATGGTCCAGCGCAGAGTCGATGCATACACGTCGCGCATCGCGTCAAATCCCCGCTCGAACATCTGATACACGCGCCCGTGCTCCTCGTTCGGCTTCAGCATCAGGCTGCACATCATGGGTGTCATCGACAGCGACACCACGCCCGAAACCAGCACGGCCACACCCACGCTCACGGCAAACTCGCGGAACAGCCGGCCGATCATGCCTTCCATGAACAGAATGGGAATGAACACCGCCGCCAGCGACACCGTCATCGACAGCACCGTAAAGCCGATTTCCTGTGCACCTTCCAGGGCCGCCGTCATGCGGTCCTTGCCCATCTCCATGTGCCGGGTAATGTTCTCGAGTACCACAATCGCATCGTCGACGACGAAGCCCACTGCCAGAATGATCGCCATCAGCGACAGGTTGTTGAGGCTGTAACCCAGCGCGTACATCGCGCCAAACGTGGCAATGATCGACGTCGGCAGAATCAACGCGGTGATCAGCGTTGAACGTGCATTACGCAGGAACAGCAGGATCACCAGAACCACCAGAACGATCGAAAGCACCAGATGGAATTCAACTTCGTGAATTGACGACTGGATGAATTCCGCCCGGTCATTGATGAGCTGGATGCGCACGCCCGGCGGCGCACTCGCCTCGATCTCCGGAAACAACGCGCGCAGGTTGTTCGAAACCTCGACGGTATTCGCACCAGGCTGACGGTAAATCGCCAGAATGATCGCGCGCTCGCCGTTCAGCCAGCTCTTGATTTTTGCGTTCTCGATGCCATCCAGCGCATTGCCGACATCCGACAACCGTATCGGCATGCCATCCTTATAGGCCACGATCAGATTGTTGAAATTCTCCGCCCGCTGCAGCTTTCCCGAGGATTTCACCGTGAAATCCCGCGCCCCGCCCTGCAACACACCCGACGGCAGATTACTGTTGGCGTTCTGTATCGCGCTCACCACGCGCTCGAGACCCAGCCCGCGTTTTGACATTGCCTCGGGATCGAGCAGCACACGCACGGCGTAGCGCTGCGAGCCGAAAATCTGCACCTGGGCGACGCCGCTGACCATCGAAAAACGTTGCGCAATGTGCGTGTCCGCGAATTCGTCCAGCGCGGGCAGCGGCAATGTTTTCGCGGTCAACGCCAGGAACAGGATCGGCGAATCCGCCGGATTGATCTTGCGCAAAGTCGGCGGATCGATGCCCTCAGGCAGGCGCCGCATCGATTGCGAAATGGCCGTCTGCACATCCTGCGCCGCGGCATCAATGTCGCGATCAAGCTTGAATTGCAGCGTGATTCGGGTTCGTCCGGTGCTGCTCACGGAACTCATTGAATCTACACCGGAAATCTGGCTGAACTGGCGCTCCAGCGGCGTCGCCACGGTCGACGCCATGATGTTGGGATTGGCCCCCGGCAAATCGGCGGTCACCGAGATCGTCGGAAAATCCACATTGGGCAGTTCATTGACCGGCAATGCGCGGAAGGCAATCAGCCCGAACACGATGATTGCTGTGACCAGCACCGTGGTCGCCACCGGCCGGACAATGAAAATTCGAGAGATATTCATGATCGACGCCTAGCCTCCGGATGCTATTGCTTGGGTAGTGACTTCGCTGTGTCCGCTTTTACGCCCTCGCCCCTGCTTTCACCTTCAGCCTTACCCTTGCCTTTCTTACCCTCACCCTTGCTTTCGCCTTCCCCGTCTTTCCTGCCTTCGCCCTTGTCGCTCTTGCCTTCAGCTTCACTCGTCACTTCGTCCTTCGCCTTGCCCTTGCCTTCGCCCTTTTTGCCGCCTTTGCCGCCCTTACCTTTGCGCGGTGCGGCCTCTTCCGTCCCGTCGCTGATTTTTACGGTACCGCCGGGCCGCAGCGCCTGCGGGATCTCGGTAATGACATGGTCTCCGCCTTTGACACCCGAGGCAATCACAACCTCGCCACCGACCTGCCGCGCCACCTTGACCGGCCGCACCTCGACCTTGCTTTCATCGCCGATCAGATAGACAAATGGTCCGTCCTGCCCCGGCTGCACCGCGACCTCTGGCACCACCACCGCCTCCGGCTCCACGGTCAGCACCACCCTGACGTTGACAAACTGCCCCGGCCAGATGAGTTCCTTGGTGTTATCCACCTTGGTCTTGAGCAGCACCGTGCCGGTTTGAGGGGTCACGGTGTTGTCGACGAACACCAGCTTGCCCGCCGCCGCCGGCAAACCGGCCCGATCGGGCAGGATTTCGATGCGAATATCCTTTTCCTTCTGATAGCGGCGCAGTTCCTCGAGTTGTCGCTCCGGGATGCTGAACCCCACCAGCACCGGATCGGTGCTGTTGATCGTGACCAGCGGCACGCCACCACCGGAAGCCAATACCAGATTGCCCGGCTTTACCGCCAACTGCCCGGTGCGACCGGTGATCGGCGCCAGGATGCGCGAGAACTCCAGCTGGATCCGCGCCTGCTCCACCGCCGCCTGCCCGGCCTGCACCGTCGCTTCCAGCGACTTTGCGGACGTTACCGCGACATCATATTCCTGCCGGGTAATGAACTCGCGCTTGAGCAACGGCGCCAGCCGCTGCTCCTGTGCCCTGGCGTTTTCCAGCTGCGCGCGATCGCGCGCCAATGCCGCTTGTGCCTGGTTATATTGAGCCTGGAAGGTGCGCGGATCGATCTGGAACAGCAACTGCCCCGCCTTGACCTTGTCACCTTCGCGGAACGATACATTCTGCAGCACGCCGCTCACCTGCGCCCGCACCTGGACACTTTGCTCGGCTTCCACCGTACCCACGGCCTCGATCAGGACCGGCATGGGTTTGACGACGGCGCGCACGGCCTTGACCGTCAACGGGCCGCCGCGCCCGCCCTTGGCACCCTTGCCGCCCTTGCCTTTGGCTTTTGCGCTCTCAGCCGCGCTTTGCTGCGACTGCTGCCAGTACCAGTAGCCGCCGCCTGCCGCCGCGCCGACCGCGAGAAAAATCAGCAACATCATCAATCGTTTCATTTTGCTCCGCCCGCTGCCTTGAGTAAGTCACCCGCGCCGACGGCGATCTGCAGACGCGCCAGCGTCGTAAACCAGTCCAGGTAGGACTGTATGCGTTGCACCCGCGCATTGGACTCTTCCTGCTGCGCGGTAATCAGGTCAAGGATGCTGCCGAATCCACTCTGGTAACGGGCCAGCGTCGCCTGTGCCGTCTGCTCGGCGGATCGCACCTGCGCTTCCGTGCTTGAAATACTGCTGGTCGCCGTCTTCAGATCGTAATATCCCTGCCAGACTTCGACCTCCGCCTGCTTGACCAGCGCGTCGCGACCGGCCTCCGCAGCTTCGGCCTGGGCCTGGGCTTGCCGCGCACTGTAGGTATCGCGAAATCCGGAAAATATCGGTATGCGCACGGCCAGTCCTATGGCGTAATTGCTGACCCCAGGACGATTGTCAGTGAAGACGGTGTGACCGCCGCCCCCGGTCACTTCGATGGTGGGCAGGCCCGCACGTGCCACCGCTTTGGCATTCGCCTGCGCTGCGCGCACCTGCGCTTCGGCAGCGCCCAGATCCGGGCGCGAGGATTTTGCGCGCGCCAACAGATCATCCATGGTGGCAATCACCTCGTTGGTCCGCGGCGGCGCTTCCATCGGCCGCACGCCGATGGCGGCATTGACCGGCAATCCGACCACGAACGCCAGCTGGCCGCGGGATTTCTCCAGTTCGCCATTGCTGCGCGTCAGATTCAGCCGCGCCTGAGCCACCAGCGTTTCCGCACGATAAACGTCCGCCACGGTAGCCAGCCCGGACTCGCGCCGCTTCTGCGCCGCTTCCAGCGCCGTTTCCGCATTTTTCAGCGACTGCCTGTTAGAGGTGACCAGGGCGTCGTTGCCGATCAGCCGGAAATAAGCCTGTTCAACCTGGAACACCACGTCCTGCAGCGTGCGGTTGTGCGCCAGATTGGCCGCCAGCAGCCGGTATTCGCTGGTGTCGACCTGATACGCGCGGACGCCGAAGTCATAAAGCACGTAACTGAGGCTGATCGACGGCCCGAAACGCGTCTGCCACGGAACGATCGCACCCGCATTGGAAACCTGCTGGTTGCGGGTCACCGCATACAGACCGCTGATCTGCGGCAGCAGATCGGCCTTCTCGATGCCCACCCCCGCTGCCGCCGCACGCGCCGCCAGCCAGGACTGCCGTGTACGCGGGTTGTTGCGCAACGCGAACTCGGTCAGTTCCGGCAGCGACAATGGCTGGTTGCGGGCAAGCTCACCGGTCGCGACGGGCGCGCCGACAGCCGGTAAAGGCGAGGTCGCCTCCCAGCGCAGATTCGGCGCCGGCGCGACCCTGCCATCCGTGCCGAACGGATCCTGCAATGCCGTCGGCAGCGCTGCATGCGCAGTCGCCAGACATAAAAAAAGCGCCCCCGCAGGGAGCGCTGAGATCAATGAGCCGAATCGGTACATGCCGCGGCGTATCTTTTTAAGAGTAAACAAACAGCAAAGGCGAAGCATGGTAGCACCAAAATTCCGCGGAGCAAGCATTTTCGGAGTGCCCGGGGCAATAACGAAAGCCTGTTCCCGGACCCGGCATCATCCATAATATGGATAATGCAGTTTCACGCTCTTATCCTCACATAAAATAAATGGATAAAACACGCAGAGACCGCATGTTAGCCTCTGACGCTGTTGATATTCCACTGTTTTTTTCTCCAATCACGCAACAGGAATCCCTGTGACCAAGCTGGTAAATCCCCACGGCGGAGGTTCGCTGAAACCCTTGCAACTCGAGGGCGCCGCCCGCACCGCTGAACTCCGTCGTGCTGCCCAACTTCCCAGGATTCCCGTCAGTTCGCGCGAGAAAGGCGACCTGCTGATGCTCGGCATCGGCGGTTTTACGCCCCTCGACGGTTTCATGACCCATGCCGACTGGCAAGGCGTGTGCGACCGCTATACCCTGCCCTCGGGCGTGTTCTGGCCCATACCGATCACGCTGTCCGCGTCCAAAGCCGCCGCCGACGGCATCAAGCCGAACAGTGACATCGCACTGACCGATGGCGAGAACGGCGAAATTCTCGCGACCATGCAGGTTACCGAAAAATACGCCGTGGACAAGGCGCACGAATGCCAGTCCGTGTTCCGCACCACCGACCCCGAACACCCGGGCGTGAAAATGGTGATGGAGCAGGCTGACATCAACCTGGCCGGTCCGGTCAAGGTGCTGTCGCAGGGCGGATTCCCGGAAAAGTACGGCGCGATGTACATGACACCGGCTGAGACCCGTGCCGTGTTCGACGCCAACGGCTGGGCCACCGTCGCCGCCTTCCAGACGCGCAACCCGATGCACCGCTCACACGAATACCTCGCCAAGGTCGCCATCGAAGTTTGCGACGGCGTGCTGGTGCATTCGCTGCTCGGCAACCTGAAACCGGGAGACATCCCGGCCGACGTGCGCACCGAGGCCATCAGCGTGCTGCTGGAAAAATACTTCGTCAAGAAGACCGTACTGCAATCGGGCTACCCGCTGGACATGCGGTACGCCGGGCCACGCGAAGCCCTGCTGCACGCCCTGTTCCGCCAGAATTACGGCTGCTCGCACCAGATCATTGGCCGCGACCATGCCGGCGTCGGCAGTTATTACGGCCCCTTCGACGCCCACCATATTTTTGATGAAATTCCCGCCGGCGCGCTCGAAACCCAGCCGCTGAAAATCGATTGGACTTTCTGGTGCTACCAGTGCGGCGGCATGGCCTCGGCCAAGACCTGCCCGCACGACGAAAAAGACCGGCTGCTGGTATCCGGGACCAAGCTGCGCAAATGGCTGTCGGAAGGTGATGACGTGCCGGCGGAATTCAGCCGGCCGGAAGTGCTGGCGATCCTGCGCAAGTACTACGCCAGCATCGACGCGAAGGACAAGGTCGAGGTCAAGCTCTCCGGCCACTCCGGGCGCTGATGCCACTGCCGGGTCGGACAAACCCGGACAAAAAAAGCCGCCTGATCAGGCGGCTTTTTTGCAGGCCGTGAAATCCCGCGGCAGCATGC
>JBFKCU010000113.1:0-8077 GCA_041620115.1 Burkholderiales bacterium
ATTACCGGTGCGGTGTTGTGGGTGGTGTCGCTGGGTTATGCCGGGTATTTTTTCGGCAACATCCCGATCATCAAGAACAACCTCACCGTCGTGATCATCATCATCATCATCCTGTCGATCATGCCCGGCGTGGTCGAGTACCTGCGGCATCGTAACCGCACCGGCTGAGTCATGAATCTTTACCTGCGCCTGCTGTGGCTGCTGTGGCGATTGCGCAGCGTCACGCGGCGCGGCCTTTTTGACGAATCACGCGTGGCCTTCCGCGTGTGGCCGAACGACTGCGACCTCAACCTTCACATGAACAACGGGCGCTACCTCACGTTTATGGACCTGGGGCGTACCCACCTGATGGCGCAGGCGGGCACGGTGAAGGAGTTTCTGCGCCGGCGCTGGCTGCCGGTCATGGCGGCGGCAGAAATCACCTTCATCCGCTCGCTCGCACCGTTCCAGCGCTTTGAGCTGGTGACGAAGCTGGTGACCTGGGACGAGAAATACATCTACCTTGAGCAGACCTTTGAAAGCGAAGGCCGGCTGTGCGCGCACGCGTTCGTGAAGGCGCTGTTCCTGCATCGCGGCGCCAAGGTACCCAATGCCGACGTGGTGCGCGCGATCGGCTACGAAGGTGAAGCGCCGGCGATGCCCGAGGTGCTTACGCGCTGGGCGGAACTCGCGGCGACCAAGCGCAGCAGCTACGAAAATACCAATTAAATCAATAGTTTATATTTTATCTGCCGCGTGGCAGCGCGCTAGATGCGCTTCGCGAGTTCGGCCGCCTTGCCGGTGTAGGTCGCGGGGGTGAGCGCCAGGAGCCGTTTTTTCTCGGCTTCGGGTATGCCCTTGAGCCCCTGAATGAAGGCCTGCAGCGTGTCGCGGTTGATGCCCTTGCCGCGCGTGAGTTCCTTGAGCTGTTCATAGGCACCGGCGACGTTGTAGCGGCGCATCACGGTCTGGATCGGTTCGGCCAGTACCTCCCAGTTGGCATCCAGATCGGCCGCGAGCTTGTCGCGACTGGCTTCGAGCTTGTTGAGGCCCTTGAGGCACGAATCCCACGCCAGCAGCGCATAACCCAGCGCCACACCCATGTTGCGCAACACGGTCGAATCCGTCAGGTCGCGCTGCCAGCGTGACACCGGCAGCTTGTCGGAGAGGTGACGCAGCAGCGCGTTGGCGAGTCCGAGGTTGCCTTCGGAATTTTCGAAATCGATCGGGTTGACCTTGTGCGGCATGGTCGAGGAGCCGATTTCGCCGGCTTTGGTCTTCTGCTTGAAGTAACCGACGGAAATGTAACCCCAGATGTCGCGGTCGAGGTCGAGGATGATGGTGTTGGCGCGGGCGACGGCGTCAAAGAGCTCGGCCATCGCGTCATGCGGCTCGATCTGTATGGTGTAGGGGTTGAATTCCAGGCCCAGTGATTCGACAAAACGTTTTGCGAATTTTTCCCAGTCGATATCCGGGTATGCGACCAGGTGGGCGTTGTAATTGCCGACCGCGCCGTTGATCTTGCCCAGCAGCGATACCGCGGCGATGCGCGCGCGCGCGCGCCGCAGGCGGGCGACGACATTGGCGATTTCCTTGCCCAGCGTGGTCGGCGTGGCCGGCTGGCCGTGGGTACGCGACAGCATGGGCGCGTCGGCCAGTTCATGCGCCAGCGCCCGCAGGCGCTCAATGATGGCGTCCAGCGCGGGCAGCAGTACGCCGGCGCGTGCCTGCTGCAGCATCAGCGCATGGCACAGGTTGTTGATGTCTTCCGAGGTGCAGGCGAAATGGATGAATTCCGCGACTTTGGTGACTTCGGCATTCTTCGCCAGCCGCTCCTTGAGGAAATATTCGACCGCCTTGACGTCGTGGTTGGTCGTCGCCTCGATGGCCTTGACGCGGGCGCCGTCGATCTCGGAAAAATCCCTGACCAGGGCGTCGAGTTCGGCCACGGTGGCTTTGGAAAACGCGGGCACTTCCGCAATCGCGGGTTCCGCGGCCAGGGCCTTGAGCCATTCGACTTCGACGCGAACGCGCTCGCGGATCAGCGCCTGTTCGCTGAAAGAGTCGCGTAGTGCATCGAGTTTGCCGTGGTAGCGGCCGTCGAGCGGGGAGAGGGCGTTGAGGGGCGTCAATGGCATCGCATGACCTTCGGCATGGGGCCTGAATTTTATCATGCGGCATCGCGTGCGCCGCCGGCCGTGGCCGCTATAAGATGGGCGCATGGAACCGGCGGCCGCCGCCGTGTTCAGATGAGTATCCTCTGCAAGGGAAACCCCATGCCTCTCACGCGTCGCCGCTTTCTCGCCACTGCTGCCGCCGGCCTCACATTGCCGTGGGTGCACGTTTACGAGGCGGGGGCCGCGGTGCATGCGCATGTGCTGCAGACGGGGGTGAGCCGGCAGCAGCTGGTGCCGGCGGACTATCCCGACACCGAAGTCTGGAGCTTCAACGATACGGTGCCCGGACCGCTGCTGCGTGCACGCCAGGGCGACACACTGCGCGTGACCGTCAAGAATGCGCTGCCGCAGGGGACGACCGTGCACTGGCACGGCATCCGCCTGCCCAATGCCATGGACGGGGTGCCGCACCTGACGCAGGCGCCGATCAGGCAGGGCGGTGAATTCCACTACGAATTTGCGCTGCCCGATGCCGGCACCTACTGGTACCACCCGCATGAACGCTCGCAGGAGCAGGTGGCGCGCGGCCTTTACGGGGCGCTGATCGTCGATGAACGCGAACCGCCCGTCGTCGATCGCGATGTCACCTGGGTGCTGTCGGACTGGCGGCTGAACCGGGATGCCACGGCCGTCCGGGATTATGACGACAACCTGATGGACATGACCCACGCCGGCCGCATCGGCAATACCGTCACCATCAACGGCAGGTTCACCCCGGTCGGCGGTGAATTCGCCGTGCGTGCCGGCGAGCGCATCCGGCTCCGGCTGATCAATGCCGCCAGCGCGCGCATCTTCAAGCTGAAGTTCGACGGCCATATGCCGCAGGTGATCGCGCTCGACGGCCATCCGGTGGCGCCGCATGTGGCGCCCGAAGGCGTCACGCTGGGTCCGGGTATGCGCGCCGACCTCATCATCGACTGCATGGGTGCACCGGGTGAACGTTTTGTCGTGACCGACCGGTTCTACCGGCGCGAGCTGCAGGTGATGGCGTGGGTGTACCGCGACGAGGTGTCGCTGCGGGCGAGACCGCTGGACGCGCCGATTGCGCTGCCGACCAATCCGCTGAGCGAGCCGGATGTGGCCCGGGCGCAGCGCCACGAGATCGTGTTCCAGGGCGGTGCCATGGGCGGCCTGCGCGAGGCGGAGTTCAATGGCGCGCGGATAGGGCTGCAGCAGCTGGTGCGCGAACACGGTGTCGCGTGGACCATCAACGGCGTCGCGCGCAAGGAGCACGCGCACGACCCCATGCTCACATTGAAGCGCAACGGGCATTACATTTTCGCGATGGACAATGACACCGCGTGGCATCACCCGATCCACATCCACGGCATCGCGTTCCGTGTGATCTCGCGCAACGGCAGGCCCACGCAATACCGCGAATGGGCCGACACGGCATTGATGGCGCCGCGCGAGCGTGTCGAGATCGCCTTTGTCGCCGACAATCCCGGCGACTGGATGTTTCATTGCCATATCCTCAGCCATCAGAGCGGCGGCATGATGACGGCGATCCGCATTGCGTGATTGACGGCGCCGCGCATCGTGTATCCTGCGGCCTGACCAGAACAAGAACAAGGCCGTGCGCCGGCGCGGCATGACGACCATTCAATGACGACACAACGTACGCTGAGCGACTGGATGCTGCTGCTGGCACTGGTCGTGATGTGGGGCTCATCGTTCATGTTCAACCGCGTGGCGGTGGCGAGCCTGCCGCCGTGGACCATCGTCGCCGGGCGTATCGGGCTTGCCGCAATCGTGCTGACCGTGATCGTTTATGCCATGGGCAAACGGCTGCCGGCGCTGGGGAAGACCTGGGCGCCGTACGGGGTCATCGCCATCATCGGCAACGCGCTGCCGTTTTACCTGATTACCTGGGGCCAGCAGGTGGTCGAAAGCGCGCTGGCCGGCATCCTGATGGCGATCATGCCGCTGGCAACGCTGGTGCTGGCGCATTTTCTGATCGTCGGCGAACACCTGACGCGTCAGCGTGCCACCGGTTTTGCGATCGGTTTCGCCGGCATCGTGCTGCTGATGGGGCCCGCGGCGCTGGCCGGCGTCGGTGGCGATGCGGTGCGCATCGTGTCGCAACTGGCGGTGCTGGGCGGCGCGCTGTGTTATGCGCTGCAGAGCGTGCTGACCCGATTGATCGTCAAGGGCGACATCCTGGTCTCCGCCGCGGGAACGCTGATTGTCGCCACCATCATCGTGCTGCCGGTGACGTTGTGGCTGGACCGGCCGTGGACCCTGTCACCCGGTGCGGCTTCGGCGGCGTCCGTGGTCTGGCTGGGCATAGGCCCGACCGCGCTGGCGACGGTGCTTTACTTCATGCTGATCCGCTCCGCAGGCCCGACCTTCATGTCGCTGGTGAATTACCTCAGTCCCGGGGTGGCGCTGATCCTGGGCCTGCTGGTGATGGGCGAGACGCCGCGCGCAACCGCGTATTTCGGTCTGGCATTGATCCTCGCCGGCATTGCCTGGACCCAGCGACGCCGCAGGCCGGCCTCTTGAAAAGGGCGGCTTCCCCCTCATATTACGTGTAGACCGTTGTTTTTATTGATATTTTTTATCAATATTAATCAACGACTTAACTTGAAAGGAAGCCGCCATGCGCATTGTCTACAACAGCGACCAGTATTACATCGCCGAGTATCCCGGCCAGCAGGGCCTGGAACTGGTGGACAAGCGCACGTCGCGCGGCACCTTTTTCCAGGGCGGTATTGCCGAGAACTTTGCCAACGCAATGAACGCCGTGGTTGATGCGGACTCGTCAGTCGAGCATGTGGATGAGTTTCTCGACAGCTTCAGCGTGCTGCTGAATTCGCCCGTCGTTTACCACTGACCGGTTGCCGGATTCGCGCGGCACAACGTGCGATCAGGGAACCGAGGCGCGCGACGGCACCGGCATCGCGGTTGGATTGCCGGCAAAGGAACGCGATCGGTGACAATGCGCTGTCCAGCGCCACCGGCAGCACGTTCAGGAGCCCCAGGCGCTGCCAGTCATGCGCGACTACGGATGGCGCGATCGTCAGATAGGGCGCATGCTGCACCAGGCTCATGCTGGAAACGACCGATAGCGATTCGATGCGGGAGGCCGGCGGCGTGAGACCGGCGCGCAGGAACGTATTGGTGAAGACCTGGCGCGCGACGGTTTCCGGCGGCGGCAGTACCCAGTCGGCATCAACCAGATCCTGCAGTTGCAACCGGCGCTTCGACGCAAAATGGTTGGTCGTGCCGGATACCAGGCACATGCCTTCATCGTAGAGCTTCACCTGGTGGAACTCGTCTGCGTCCATCGACGTGACGACATCGTTGGTGAGGCGCGCAATTACGCAATCGACGCCGCCACCGCGCAGCATCGGCAGCAGTTGCGAGGCCACGCCTTCGACAATCCGCAGTCGCAGCTCCGGCCATTCGTCGTGGATGTGCCGCGCGACCAGCGGCATCAGGTCGAGCATGACCCGCGGCAATGCACCCACGCACAGCAGTTGCGTCGCGTCGTCCGGCGCGCCCCGGGTTTGCGCCGCGGCCAGTTGCAGTTCACCGACGATGATGCGGGCGCGGTCGAGGATCGCACGCCCGTGAGCCGTCATCACCATGCCTTTGGTGCTGCGCTCGAACAGGGTCACGCCAAAGGCGGACTCCAGGTCACGCACCATCAGGCTGGCCGCCGGCTGCGTCAGGCTCATCACCTGGGCGGCCTTGCGCACGGTGCCCATGCGCACCAGAAGATCGATCAACTGAAAGTGGCGGAAGCGCAGGTTACCGAGCCGTCGCGGCAGCATGTCGCCGGCGTCAGGGGTTTCCGTCCTCGTATGCGATTTCATGGTGATAAGAATTCAGTATCACTTAATGATAATTACTCATTTTATCTTATCGGCCCGCCGCGCCTAACATGCGCTCCATGTACGCATCGGTCACACCGTCCCCCGCATTGAACCTGCAGGGCATCCAGGCCCACTTGCTGGTGGCACCCGTGGCGGTACCCGTGCGCAATTCCTTTCGCGTCCTGACCGAGCGCAATGCCTTGCTGGTGCAGGTGACTGACGCTGACGGCGTGTCGGGCTGGGGCGAGGTCTGGTGCAACTATCCGCCCGGCGGGGCGCTCCACCGGGCGAACCTGCTGCAGCAGGTGGTGGCGCCGTTGCTGGTCGGCAAATCGTTTCCGGATCCGGCCGCGGCGCATCGATTGATGGCGCAGGCATTGCGTGTGCCCGCACTGCAGTGCGGGGAGCCCGGGCCGTTTGCGCAGGTTGCGGCAGGCGTCGATGTTGCGCTGTGGGATCTCGCCGCGCGCAAGGCCAATCAGCCCTTGTGGCAATGGCTGGGCGGCTCTCCGGTGCTCCAGGTTTATGCCAGTGGCCTCGGTCCGGATCATCCGGAGAACATCGCGGCGAAAAAAGTTGAAGAGGGGTATCGCGCAGTCAAGCAGAAAGTCGGTTTTGGCAGCGACGTGGACTTGGAGAATGTGCGCAAGCTGCGCGGAATCATCGGCGCCGAGGGGCAGCTGATGCTGGATGCCAACCAGCGCTGGAATATGGCCGATGCCGTAGACGCGGCGCGCGCCCTGGCCGGTGAAAGGCCGCTGTGGCTTGAAGAGCCGATCGCAGCAGATGAGCCGGTCGAGCGATGGCGAGAGCTTGCAAGGCTGTCGCCGGTGGCGCTGGCCGCCGGCGAGAACTTGCGCGGCGCCGCAAATTTTGATGCGCTGATCGTGTCCGGGGCGGTGCGCGCGATCCAGCCGGACATCGGCAAATGGGGCGGTTATACGGAGTGCCTGGCGGTGGCGCGCTGGGCCGCAGCCGCCGGCGTGCTGTTCTGTCCGCACTGGCTGGGTGGTGGCATCGGCCTGCTGGCGTCGCTGCACCTGCTGGGTGCGGCGGGCGCGGCCGGGTGGGGCGAGATCGATGCCAATGCGAACCCCCTGCGTGAGGAATTCCTGTTTCCCGGATTCGCAGTGGTTGACGGCCGGCTGACACTCAATGACATGCCAGGGCTGGGCTTTGTGCCGGATGACGATCTGCTGGCTCGTTACCGGGCGAAATGAAATGCGGCATCGGTACGGTGCCGGCGCAATTTTTAACGAGGAGATCCCAATGACGATCAAACTGAATTTTCTTGCCGGGCTTTCCGCAATGGGGCTGATTGCCGCGGTGGCGAGCGGTGCGGCATACGCCCAGAACTATCCGGAGCGTCCCGTCCGGGTCATCGTACAGTTCTCGCCGGGCGGTAATGTCGACACTGCGGCGCGGGTGATCGCGCAGCAACTGACCAGACAAATGGGGCAGCAGATGGTGATCGACAATCGCGCAGGTGCCAGCGGCTCGATTGCCTATCAGGCCATCGCCGGCGCCGCGGCGGACGGTTATACGCTGGGCATCGGCCATATCGGCCACCTGGCGCTGAATCCGCAACTGCTGGGCAAGCTGCCGTACGATCCGCTGAAGGACTTCACGGCGATTTCGCGCACCGTGGATGCGCCCAATCTGCTGGTGGTGAATCCGTCGCTGCCGGCCGCCGGGGTGAAGGAGCTGGTAGCCTACGGCAAGGCCAATCCGGGCAAACTTGCCTTCGGCACGGGCGGTGTCGGCACCGTGGGTCATCTGGCCGGCGAAGTGCTGGCTGCGCGGGCTGGAATCAACCTGCTGCATGTCCCGTACAAAGGGTCGTCCCAGGTGCTGGCCGATCTGATCGGCGGCCAGGTGCAGATGAGTTTCGGCGGGCCGCCGGCATTGCTGCCCCACGTCAAGAGCGGCAAGCTGCGTGCGCTGGCCATCACGACCCTGAAGCGCTCGCCGGCATTTCCTGACCTGCCGACCGTGGCTGAAGCGGGATATCCCGGCTTTCAGGCGGTGGCGTGGATGGGCGTGATCGCCCCCGCGGGCCTCAACCCGAAAATTACCGATGTGCTGAACAAACAGATCCGC
>JBFKCU010000114.1:0-8075 GCA_041620115.1 Burkholderiales bacterium
GCACCCGGTCACCAAGGAATCGAGCCAGGAACTGATGCGCCAGGCCGACCTCGTGGTCGTCACCGGCTCACAGGCCAATGTGCGCGCCGGATACTCCAGCGGCACGCCGGCGCTGGGAGTCGGGGCCGGCAACGTCGCGGTGATCGTCGATGAATCTGCGGACTGCGAAGACGCCGCGCAGAAAATCATGCTGTCGAAGGTTTTCGACAACGCCACCAGCTGCTCGTCGGAAAACAGCGTCATCGTCCATGGCGCCGTGTACAACCGCATGCTCAAGGCGCTGACCGCAGCCGGCGGCGTGCTGCTGACCGCCGCAGAAAAAGACACGTTGCAGAAAACCATGTTCCCCGGCGGCAAACTGTCGCCTGCAGTCACTGCGCAGTCGGTCAGGAAGATCTGTGCGGTCGCCGGCCTCACCCGCCCGGAACTCGTCAGCGCCCGGTGCCTGCTGGTCGAGGAAACCGGCACCGGCAGGTCCGCGCCATTCTCCGGCGAGAAACTCTCGCCGGTCATGGCCATCTACAAGGCACGCGATTTTGACCACGCCTTTGATACGCTGCGCGCCATCTACGACTACCAGGGCAACGGCCACTCCTGCGGCATACACACAAAAAATAATGAACAAATTCAACGACTTGGAATGCAGATGACGGTGTGCCGCGTGATCGTCAACCAGGCCCACGCCATTGCCAACGGCGGCAGTTTCGACAACGGCCTGCCGTTCTCGCTGACCATGGGCTGCGGCACTTGGGGCGGCAACAGTTTCTCCGAGAACCTGAACTACCGGCACTTCATGAACACCACGCGCATCGTGCGCACGATCCCGCCGCGCGAACCGTCGGTGGACGACATCTTCGGCAGCTACCGAAAAAAATACGGGGCTTGAAAGACTTATTACCGCCAAGACGCCAAGAGCGCCAAGACAAACCGAACAAAAAGTCAGGCAATACTCAAATGAACTCACGGCTGGCACCGGCGCTTTGTCCTTCCGCTTACGAAATAAATCTGAAAGTTTTTCTTGGCGCTCTTGGCGTCTTGGCGGTTAAACAGTTTTTCGCATGAGAACCATCCGTCGCATCGTCGACCAACGGGCCGCTGAGCCGCCGGCGACCTGGCTGATCGCGCCGGAAACCGGCGCGACGATGACCTACGCGCAACTGCAGCGCGAGTCGCGCGACCTCGGCCGGTACCTGCTCGGCCTCGGTCTCGGCAAGGGCGACAAGGTCGCGCTGATGCTGCACAACAGCTACCAGACCGCACGGCTGCTGATCGGCGTGATGTATTCCGGTTTCATGGTCGCACCGCTGAATCTGCTGGCCCAGCCCTCGCAACTGGCCTATGTGCTTGAGCACTCCGACACCCGCGTCGTGTTCACCAGTGCGGAATACGCCGAACGGGTCAATGCCGCACTCGCCGGCATCAGGCGCGATGTCAGCGTCATCATCATCAATCCCGATGCGCTTGAAATTTTAGACGGTGGACCACCGGCGGACGTCGCGCTGCCGGAAGTCACCGAAAACGATGACGCGCTGCTGATGTACACCTCGGGCACCACCGGCAAGCCCAAGGGCTGCGTGCTGTCCAACCGCAGCGTGATTGCCGGTGGCGAATACACCAGCGCCGCGCATGAACTCACGGCGACAGACCGCGTGCTGTGCGCGATGCCGCTCTATCACATCAACGGCCAGATCGTGACCACCGTGGCACCGCTGGTGCACGGTGGCAGCGTGGTCATGCCGCACCGCTTCAGCGTCAGCAATTACTGGGAACTGGTCACGCAGCACCGCTGCACCTGGATCAACGTGGTGCCGACCATGATCAACTATCTGCTCAACGCGCCGGACCCGCGCGACCGCGGCTACGACATCTCGCGCGTCAAGTTCTGCCGCTCGGCCTCCGCACCCCTGCCGCCGGAACTGCACCGGGCATTCGAGAAAAAATTCCACATCGGCATCATCGAAACCTTCGGCATGACCGAAACCAACGCGCCCTGCTTCACCAATCCGTACGACCGGGCAAAACGCAAGATCGGCAGTCCCGGCACCGCCTTCGGCAACGAGGCCAAGGTCATCGATCCGGCCACCGGCAGGGAACAGCCGCGCGGCATCCCCGGCGAACTGATGGTGCGCGGCGACAATGTGATGACCTGTTACTACAAGGATCCGGAAAACACCGCGAAGACACTGGAACCCGACGGCTGGATGCACACCGGCGACCTCGGCTACATGGACGAAGACGGCTTTGTGTTCATCACCGGCCGCAGCAAGGAGTTGATCATCAAGGGCGGCGAGAACATCGCACCGCGCGAAATCGACGAAGCATTGCTGAAACACCCGGCCGTACTGGAAGCCGCGGCAGTCGGCATCCCCGACGCCAACTACGGGCAGGACATCATGGCCTGCGTGGTGCTGAAACCCGGTGCCGATTGCTCAGTGGCTGCCCTGGTTGAATTTTCAATGCAGGAACTCGGCCCCTACAAGACCCCGAAAATAATCAAACTGGTCAATGAGTTACCCAAGGGACCATCGGGCAAAGTGCAGCGACTGAAACTGCTCGATACCTGAAGTCGATTTGCGCCAACGACGATCGCGCACAGCATTGATCCAGATCAACCGCTCTGACGCCATCCCGCTTGCCCGGGCCGGGTCGCTCCATTACTATCCGCCGCATGTTCCGTCTGCATCTCACACGACGCATCATTTTCGGGGTGACTACCCTGATCTTTTTGCTGTGCCAGAATGCAGCGATTGCGGCAGCCTGTCACGCCATCGCGTTACCCGCCGATGCGCCCGCAGTCCAGGCCCCGTGCCATGAACCCGCATCCAGCAACAGCACCACTGCCGACAGAACCTGCCAGGCAGGCTGTCCGTCGCAGTTCACCGCGGCAAAACCGCCGCAACTGAGTGTACTGGCAGCGGCAATCCTGCCGGTTGCAACTCTGGGGATTGATCCGCCGCGCCCCGCCACACGCTGCACCATTACAGAAAATTCGTCGTCCGACCGGGCACAGCCACCACCGCTGTCCAGACTGTACTGCCGCATGCTGAATTAGCCTCCGCACCGCATTCCGCCGGCCACACCGGCGATCGTTCCATTGACGAATTTGCGGAGGTTCCATGTTTTCCCCATTATTGCCACCGGCAGTCGCACGACTGTGGGCATTACCGCGTGCGGGCCGTTCGGCTGCCCTGATCACGATTCTTGCGCTGTTAGTGCTGCCCGCGGCGCACGCTATAGAAAAACCGTTGACGCTGACTGAAGCGCTGCAACTCGCGACACAACACTCGCCCCTGCTTGCCGCACAACGCTCCGCCATCACGGCGGCAGAGGAACTGCTTGTGGCAGCGCGTGAACTGCCGGACCCTAAACTGAGGCTTGGCATCGACAATCTGCCGGCGGACGGCCCCGATCGCTACAGCCTCACGCGCGACTTCATGACCATGCGCAAGATCGGCGTGATGCAGGAATTCGTGCGCGCCGAGAAGCGGGGAATCAAGGGGCAACGTGCCGGGCACGAACTGGCACGTGAACAGGCCATGCTGTCCGATGCCCAAAGCGCGCTGCGGCGCGACGTCGCGCTGGCGTGGATCGAGCGTTATTTCGCTGAGCGCATGACCAGGATCATTGACGAACAGTATGCAGAAACGAAGCTGCAGCACGAATCCATGCTCGCGGGATTGCGCGCAAACAAGGTGCAGCCGGCGGAACTGCTCATGCTGCAGATCAACCTGCAGTCGCTGCTCGACCGGCGCGCCGAGTTCGAAAAACAGGGTACGCGCGCGACCGCACTGCTGTCACGCTGGCTGGGTAGCGCAAGCACCCGGCCGCTGGCCGCCCTGCCGGACCGGCTGCTGCCCGCGCAACACCAGGACTTTTCGTCGCACGCCTCGAATCATCCGCACCTGCAATCCCTGGACCGCCAGATCGACGTTGTGCGGACCGACGCAGCACTGGCACAGGCCGCGACCAGGCCGGACTGGAGTCTTGAGGTCGTTTACGCGCAGCGCGGGCCGCAGTTTTCCAACATGCTGTCGGTGCAGGTGTCGATTGATCTGCCGCTGTTCCAGAGCCGTCGCCAGGACCGCGCCACTGCGGCAAAGCTGGCCCAGGTGGAACAAACACGCGCGCTGAAAGACGATGCTCTGCGCCAGCATCTCGCCGAGTCGAACGCGACCTGGGCTGAGTGGCAATCCGCGACATCGCGACTGCAGCGTTTCGACGAATCCCTGCTGCCGCTCGCGCGTGAGCGCGTACAGCTGGCGCTCGCCGCCTATCGCGGCGGACAGGGTCCGCTTGCCGCCGTCCTTGAAGCGCGCCGCGTCGAAATCGATCTGCGGCTGCAACAACAGCAACTGGCCACCGAACAGGGGCGCGCCTACGCGCAACTGCTGTATTTCCTGCCCGCGGAGAATCTGCAATGAAACGCAATGCGACGATATTGATCCTGGCCGGCCTCGCCCTCACTGGCATCGGCCTCAGCGGCGGCTATTGGTACGCGATGCAGCGCATGAACCACGTAGCCGCGCCGCAACCGGCGGCGAAAGGAGAGCACCCGGCAGGCGCAACCGCTGACAGTGACACCGGCGCGGCTGGCGAACGCAAGCCCTTGTACTGGCACGACCCCATGGTTCCCGGCCCCAAATTCGACAAGCCGGGAAAATCGCCGTTCATGGACATGCAGCTTGTCCCGGTGTATGCCGACGCCGGCGGCGACGAGGGCAGCGTCAGCATCAGCCCGCGTACCGTGCAGAACCTCGGCATACGCACGGTCGAGGTAAAGACCGGCAGCATGGGGACGTCACTGAGCGCGGTCGGCGCAGTCAATATCGACGAGAACACCATCGTCACCGTCCAATCCCGCGTCAACGGTTACATCGAAAAACTGCATGTGCGCGCGCAGTACGATCAGGTTGGCCGCGGCCAGCCCCTCGCCGACATCTACGCGCCGGAGTGGCTGGCGGCACAGGAGGAATACCTGGTGCTGCGCCGTAGCGGCCAGCCGGACGCTTCGACGCTCGCGCAGGCAGCACGACAACGGCTGCTTCTGCTCGGTATCTCCGAACAACAACTGCTGCAGATCGAGAAGACCGGTCAGGCCAACCCGCGCGTAACCCTGTTTGCACCGCTGGACAGTGTCGTATGGGAACTCGGCGCCCGCGACGGCATGGCCGTGAATCCGGGACTGACCTTGTTCAAGCTGGCCAATCTCGGATCAGTCTGGGTAAACGCCGAAATCCCTGAAACCGATGCGGCACTGATCAAACCGGGGATGCCCGTCGAGGCGCGCGCCATTTCACTGCCGGACCAGAAATTCAGGGGCAAGGTCGCCGTGCTGTTGCCCGACGTGAGCGCCACGACCCGCACCGTCAGGGCACGCATCGTGCTGGCCAACCCCGGCGGCAGACTGAAGCCCGGCATGTACACCACGCTCGCGTTCGGCGGCGCCGACAAGCCCGTGCTGATGGCGCCGTCGGAGGCGGTCATCCATACCGGTACGCGCGCCGTCGTCATTCTTGCAGAGGGCAACGGCAGATTCAGGTCCGTGGAAATCGAAGCCGGGCGTGAAAGCGGCGGCATGACGGAGATCCGCAAGGGCCTCAAAAGCGGCCAGCAGGTGGTCGCCTCCGGCCAGTTCCTGATCGACTCCGAGTCCAGCCTGAAAAGCACGCTGTCCCGGCTGGAAAGCGCACAGGACAGCACTGCCGGCAATACGGGGAGCGGCGGACATATCGGCACTGCCAAGGTCAATGCCATCGATATGCAAAAGGGAAAAATCGATCTCAACCATGGCCCCATCCCGTCATTGAAATGGCCGGCAATGGTCATGGGCTTCAGCGTCGAGGACAAGGCACAGCTGCAGGGCATTAAGCCGGGAGACGAAATCGAGTTCGAGATGCGTGGGGAACCGAACAAAGATGACGAGTACGTCATCACGCGCATCAGGACCAAAAGTGCGAAGGCGACAAAATGATTGCTCAACTCATCCGCTGGTCCATCGGCAACCGTTTCCTGGTATTGCTGGCAACCTTCATGGTTGCGGCCTGGGGCATCTGGTCCATGGCGAAAACCCCGCTCGACGCGATACCCGACCTCTCGGACGTGCAGGTCATCATCCGCACCACTTATCCGGGGCAGGCGCCGCAGATCGTCGAGGATCAGGTCACGTATCCGCTGACCACCACCATGCTGTCGGTGCCCGGCGCGAAAACCGTGCGCGGTTATTCGTTTTTCGGCGACTCCTTTGTCTACGTGCTGTTCGAAGACGGCACCGATCTGTACTGGGCGCGCTCGCGCGTGCTCGAATACCTGAGTCAGGTGCAGAACCGGCTGCCGCGCACCGCAAGCTCGGCCATCGGGCCCGACGCGACCGGCGTGGGCTGGATTTATGAGTATGCGATTGTCGATCGCAGCGGGCGCAACGATCTGTCGCAGTTGCGCGCATTGCAGGACTGGTTCCTCAAGTATGAATTGAAATCGGTGCCCAACGTCGCCGAGGTTGCCTCGGTCGGCGGCATGGTGCGGCAGTATCAGATCGTGCTTGACCCGGACCGGCTGCGCGCTTACGCCATCCCGCTCTCGCGCGTCATTCAGGCCGTGCGCAACGCCAATCAGGAAGCCGGCGGCGCGGTGCTGGAACTGGGCGAAGCCGAATACATGGTGCGCGCCCGCGGTTACCTCAAATCGCTGGATGATTTCCGCGCGATACCGGTAGGACTCGGCGATGGCGGCACACCGGTGCTGCTGAAAGACGTGGCGCGGATACAAATCGGCCCGGAACTGCGCCGCGGCATCGCCGAACTCGACGGCGAAGGCGAAACCGTCGGCGGCGTCATCGTGATGCGCCAGGGCAAGAACGCACTGGAAACGATCGCCGCAGTCAAGGCAAAGATCGAGGAACTGAAACCCGGTCTGCCGCCGGGCGTGGAAATCGTACCGACCTACGACCGCTCAAGCCTCATTCATCGCGCCATCGACCATCTGCGCGACAAACTGATCGAGGAGTTCATCGTCGTCGCGCTGGTCTGCTTCATTTTCCTGTTTCACCTGCGCTCCAGCCTGGTGGCCATCATCACGCTGCCGCTGGGCATCCTGATTGCCTTCATCATCATGCGTTATCAGGGGGTCAACGCCAACATCATGTCGCTGGGCGGCATCGCCATCGCCATCGGCGCCATGGTCGACGCGGCGGTAGTCATGATCGAAAACGCGCACAAGCATCTGGAAGCCTGGCGTCACGCACATCCGCAGAGCACGCTCGACAACGACAAGCGCTGGGGCCTGATCGGCGATGCGGCGGTTGAAGTCGGCCCTGCCCTCTTTTTCTGTCTGCTGATCATCACACTGTCCTTCGTGCCGGTGTTTGCACTCGAAGCGCAGGAAGGCCGCCTGTTCTCCCCGCTGGCGTTTACCAAGACCTATGCCATGGCCGCCGCGGCAGCGTTGTCGGTAACGCTGGTACCGGTGTTGATGGGCTACTGGATACGCGGTCGGATACCGGACGAAAATACCAATATAATCAACAGGTTACTTATCACCATTTATCGGCCGCTGCTGGCCGCTGTTCTGCGTTTCCCGCGCAGCACCCTGGTTGTTGCGGTATTGTTGCTCGTGGTCAGTGTATTTCCAGCTGCCCGACTGGGCGGCGAGTTCATGCCGCCGCTGGACGAAGGCGACCTGCTCTACATGCCCACGGCACTGCCCGGCCTGTCGGCGGGCAAAGCTGCCGAGATTCTCCAGTTGACCGACCGCCTGATCCGCACGGTGCCGGAGGTGGCAAGCGTTTTCGGAAAAATCGGCCGCGCCGAAACCGCCACTGATCCCGCGCCGCTGGAAATGGTCGAAACCACCATCCAGTTCAAGCCGAAAAGCGAATGGCGTCCCGGCATGACACAGCAGAAACTGATCGAGGAACTCGACCGCACGGTACGGGTGCCGGGCCTCACCAACATCTGGGTACCGCCGATCCGTAACCGCATCGACATGCTGGCCACCGGCATCAAGAGCCCGCTGGGCATCAAGGTGTCGGGACCCGATCTCGCACAGATCGAGCGCGTGGCGCAGGATATCGAACGCGC
>JBFKCU010000115.1:0-8014 GCA_041620115.1 Burkholderiales bacterium
CAGTTCCGGGTCGAGGAATTGATGCCCGATACTGTCGCTGACGACGCCCGGATCCACGGCGGCCGCGTACGGCGCTGCGCGCTTCGTTACTTCGCCGAAGTGGGCTGAAAATCCATGCACGCGCTGAGATTCTTCACCAGCGGAACCCGCACAGAATATGCGGCGCTGATCACCAGACCAGAACCATCCTTGACGACTTCCAGATCCTGATAAGTAACCGCCTTAATGTTATCTATGGTGGCGCGGGCATTAAAAGCGCTGTTGATCTCGCCGCGCGTTGCATTTTGAAGTGCCGAATCCACCGCCATGGCCCGGAATATCTTCTGGATCGTGTAGAACTCGGCATAAGCCGGTCCAATCTTGAATCCCAAAAGCAGCACTACCATCGCGATGACCGCGAAGATCAAAAACCCTGTGAGGGTAATTCCGCGTTGCGCTTGCATGTTTAATCTCCCCATCAATCCATATCAGTTGATCGAGCGACCGATTCGCTTCAGGTCGTCGAAATTCCACCAGATCAGAAACGCCTTGCCGACAATATTCCGCTCCGGCACAAAACCCCAGTAACGACTGTCGCTGCTGCTGTCCCGGTTATCACCCATCAGAAAGTAATGCTGCGCGGGCACTTTGCAACGAAAACCCGAGTCATTGTAGGCGCAATTGTCACGGAAGGGAAAGCGCTGCACGCCGTTCAATTGCACCGGGGGCACGTCCGCCTGGGTCAGGATGGCGTGGGTATGGTCGCCCAGCTGTTCCTGGTAGCGTTGCGTGCCGATGAAGTTCAATCCGCCTTCAAGGTAGTTGAATTCGCCATCGGCCGTCACCGGGACTTCCCTGCCGTTGATGGTCAGGCGCTTGTTGACATAGGCAATCTCGTCACCGGGCAGGCCGACCACGCGCTTGATGTAGTCCAGTGTTGGATTTTCCGGGAAACGAAAAACCATGACCTCGCCGCGCTTCGGTTCACTGACCTCGATCATCCGTGTGTTGATGATCGGGACGCGGACGCCGTAGGTGTACTTGTTGACCAGGATGAAGTCACCGATCAGCAGCGTGGGCAGCATTGAACCCGACGGGATCTTGAACGGTTCGACCAGGAACGATCGCAGCAGGAACACCACCAGAATGACCGGGAAAAAGCTGACCGGATACTCTATCCACCAGGGCTGTTGCGCGCCCGCTGCGCGGTGCTTGCGAAAATACAGCGCCTCGGCCAGCCATATCGCACCGGTGGCCAGCAGCAGCAACAGCATGATCAGTGCAAAATTCACCGTGCCCCCGCTACTTTCCGACCTGCAGGATAGCGAGGAAGGCCTCCTGCGGTATCTCCACGGTGCCGACCTGCTTCATCCGCTTCTTGCCGGCCTTCTGCTTCTCGAGGAGTTTTTTCTTTCGTGAAATGTCGCCGCCGTAACATTTGGCCAGCACGTTCTTGCGCATGGCCTTGATGGTTTCGCGTGCAATGATATGCGCACCGATTGCCGCCTGCACGGCGATGTCGAACATCTGCCGCGGGATGAGCTTGCGCATTTTCTCGGCCACTTCCCGTCCCCGGTACTGCGCATTGGCCCGGTGGACGATCAGCGACAGGGCGTCCACCCGTTCGCTGTTGATCAGAATATCCAGCCGAACCAGATCACCGGCGCGATATTCGAGGAAATCGTAATCGAGTGAGGCATAGCCGCGGGAAACCGACTTGAGACGGTCGAAAAAATCCATGACCACTTCATTCAACGGCAATTCGTAGGTCAGCATGACCTGCCGTCCCAGATATTGCATGTTGCGCTGCATACCGCGTTTCTCGGTGCACAGCGTCATTACCGGGCCGACGTAGTCGCTGGGTACCAGTATCGACGCCGTGATCATGGGTTCCCGGATTTCCTCGATCAGCGATACTTCAGGCAGCCGCGAAGGATTTTCGATTTCAATCACGCTGCCGTCGCGCAACGCCACCTGGTAAACCACGGTAGGTGCCGTGGTAATGAGAGACATGCCGTATTCGCGCTCCAGCCGCTCCTGCACGATGTCCATGTGCAGCAGGCCGAGAAATCCGCAGCGGAAGCCAAAGCCCAGTGCCTGGGACGATTCGGGCTCGAAGCGCAGCGACGAGTCGTTCAGGTGCAGCTTTTCCAGCGCATCGCGCAGCGCTTCGTATTCGTTCGATTCCACCGGGTAGAGGCCGGCAAAAACCTGCGGCTTTATTTCCTTGAATCCCGGCAGCGGCTCCCGCGCCGGATTTGTCATCAGGGTCAGCGTATCGCCGACCTTGGCCGCCTGCAGTTCCTTGATGCCCGCGATGACGAACCCGACTTCGCCGGCCGAAAGCAGCTCCATGGCCTGCGACCGCGGCGTGAACTTGCCAACCTGCTCGCACAGGAAATTGCCGCCCCCTGCCATCAGCAGGATACGATCCTTGGGCTTCAGGACCCCGTCGACGACCCGTACCAGCATGACTACGCCGACATAATTGTCGAACCACGAATCGATGATCAGGGCCTTCAGCGGCGCCGCCGGATCGCCTTTGGGCGGCGGAACCTGGCGCACAATGGCCTCGAGAATATCGGCGATGCCTTCCCCGCTCTTGGCGCTTACCCGGACGGCGTCCTTGGCCGGGATGCCGATGATGTCCTCGATCTCTGCCGCGACACGATCAGGCTCGACCTGGGGCAGATCCATCTTGTTCAGCACCGGCACAACTTCGACGCCCTGCTCGATCGCCGTATAGCAGTTGGCCACGGTCTGCGCCTCTACGCCCTGCGACGCGTCCACGACCAGCAACGCCCCTTCGCAGGCGGCTAGTGAGCGTGAAACCTCGTAGGAAAAATCGACATGGCCCGGCGTATCAATCAAATTGAGGTGATAGACCTGGCCGTCGCGGGCGCGATAAGTCAGTGCTGCCGTCTGGGCCTTAATGGTGATTCCGCGCTCCCGTTCGAGATCCATGGAGTCCAGCACCTGCGACTCCATTTCGCGGTCGGACAGCCCGCCGCATAACTGGATAAACCGGTCCGCCAGCGTCGATTTGCCGTGGTCGATATGCGCGATGATGGAGAAATTGCGAATGTGCTGCATCAGGAATGTATTACCCAGCAAAAAGGGCACTCAAGATTCCCCGGAGTGCCCCGTTCCGTTCGTAAGACCGGGTATTTTAGCGGAATTCCAGCAAGTAATCAGTAACTGCCGCGGTGTTGAGATGGTAGTGGCAGAGTTCCCGGCTGCCGTGAGTCAGAACCGGAACCCGCTCCCCATAGCGCTGCTCCAACGCCGGCGCACTGTCGACATCAATGACCGTCAGGTCAAAAATCAGACGGGCCTGCATTTCCCGCAGGCCCGTGAGCATGTCGTCACACAGATGGCACCAAGCGCGACTGTACAGGGTAAGAGTGATGCGCCTGCCGTCAGCCATTCCCGTCGATGCGGAAGGGAATATAGAGCGAGTTGCCGCCGCGCCGGACCAGCAACGCGACAATCCGGCCCTTGTCGAACCCGCCCATCAGCTGGCGGAACTGTTCCACCGATTTCACGTCCTGGTTGTTTACGGCCAGGATGACGTCACCACGACGCAACCCCGCCCGTCCGGCAGCACCTTGCACGCTCTCGACAAAAACACCGCCTTCAATTTTCAGCTCCTTGCGCTGCGTATCCGTCAGGTCAGCGAGACCCATGCCGAACTGGGTCGCCGGTTGCGGTTTGCCACTGCGTGCCTGGCGCCCGGCGCGGTCATCGGCAAGCTCGGCAACCGTAATCTGCAGCTCGCGGGCGGCCTTGTTGCGCCAGACCTGCACGACGACTTTGCTGCCCGGTTTGGTTCCGCCGACAATGCGCGGCAGATCTTCCGACGCATTGACGGGTTTGCCATCAAACCGCAGGATGACGTCACCGGCCTCCACACCCGCCTTGTCCGCCGGCCCCCCCTTTTCCACCGAGTTGACCAGGGCACCCTGAGGCTTGGTCATGCCGAAGCCATCGGCCAGTTCCTTGGTCAGCGGCTGAATGACGACACCGATGCGTCCGCGGGTGACCTTGCCGGTGGTTCGCAACTGCTGGGCAATGTTGTTGGCGACATCGATGGGTATCGCAAAGGACAGTCCCATGAAGCCTCCAGTCCGGCTGTAAATCTGCGAATTGATGCCGACGACTTCGCCGCGAAGGTTGAACAGCGGCCCCCCAGAATTACCCGGATTAACGGCTACATCCGTCTGGATAAACGGCACGAAATTTTCCTGCGGCAGCGAACGCCCCTTGGCGCTGACAATGCCGGCGGTGACGGTATTGTCAAACCCGAACGGCGAGCCTATGGCTACCACCCATTCGCCGACCTTGAGCCGGCCGGGATCACCGAACTGAACGGTCGGCAGACCGCCGGCTTCAATCTTGATCAATGCCACGTCGGTACGCCGGTCCGCGCCTATGACTTTTGCCTTGAATTCGCGCTTGTCAGTCAGACGTACCGTCACGTCTTCGGCAGAATCCACCACATGCGCATTGGTCAGAATGTAGCCATCCGCGGAAATGATGAACCCCGATCCCAGCGATTGTGACTGGAATTCCCTCGGTCCGGGACTGGGTATGAAGCGGCGAAAAAATTCATAAAACGGGTCATTCTCATCGAGCTGCGGCAACTGCTGTGACAGCGCGTTGCGGTTGGTCTGGGTGGTGCTGATGTTGACCACGGCGGCACCCTGCTTCTCAACGAGTTCGGTGAAATCGGGCAGTTGTGCCACACCCTGCAACGGCAGCAGCAGGCATAACGTGAGGACGAAGTATCTGAACATGTTCAGTCTCTCGCAATTGATGTGTTAAGGGAGTTCGGCACTACGGGACGGAATAAACGGACTGGACTAACGAACCGTTGCTCCAGCCCTGGGTTCAATCGATTTTGCCAGTTGCAGGACCGTCTCGGCCGGCGTCTCGCCCAGCACGGTGACGCGGTAGCCCGCAACCGGCAGTGAATAGATATGCACCGCGCCCTGATGATGCAGCGACGCTTTCTTGTTGGCCTTGGTTCCCGGTTCAATAAAAACGGAAATGGCGGCGAGACCATCCGAAAACACCAGATGCGACACCGTGCCGTGCTTGCCCGGCATCGAGCGGCGCAGTTCCATCAACTTGCGAAATCCGGCGGGCTGATTATGCACAATCCAGCCTGAATCGCCGCTGTCATCCGCGCTCAGCGCAGACCGGTCTATGCGCCACTGCTGGCGGACACTGACGGCCGCGTATTTGGACTGCACCTTATCGCTGTTGAACGAGCCGCCGATAGTCAACGTTGAAAAAGCAAAGGCTTCAATCGTTTCATTCTTCTCATTCAGAGTGCGCGAACGCAGCGGTAAGCCGGTTTTCGTATCGGCACAGAAACGCCGTGCATAGCGCAGTGCGTCCTTGGGCAGCAATGCCACCCACTGGCATTCAAAGCCGGCCACACGATCCAGTGAGCCTTTGACGACGCGGTAGTGCTGCACGATTTCCTGAATCTGATCGAGCTGGACCGGAAACTGACGCGAGCCCCTCGGATCAATCAGCACTGTCTTGTTTCCGGGCAGGTAACAGGTGACCTGGTCGTTGCTGCGGATGACTTCCCGCGCGGGGCCGTCCAGGGTTTCCAGGCGCTCAAGAACACCGCCGGCGGGATTGACGAAATGCGCGATGCGCGAGGTTTCAACCTGTCCGCCATGCTGATACACAAAGGTACCTGAATAATTCAGCTTCCGGCTGGCCTCGGCCATTTTTTCGAGGATGATGATGGCATCACGGGATGGCTCCTCATCAGCCGCAACGACGCCGCCCGGCAACAATCCAAGAAGTGCAACCCACCAGAATTTCATGGGAGCTTACCGCCCGGGAACGGGCGCGATTGAAATGGTGCGTACGTAGGGGGCAACGCCATGCAGACTGGTGCTGGGCGACACACCCTGGTGTGCCAGCAGGTATTCATTCATCTGTCCGTCACTGGGCGAGCTGACCAGCTGGGTGTTGGCGCCGGCCTGGTTCGCCGGCATTGACGGTGCAACCACGCGGGCCATTTCCACGGGTGGAGTCACGATGCTTGTTGTTGAAAACACCATCCAGCCGACAACCGCCACTGCCGAAATCGATGCAGCAGCAGACAATGCGTAAGTCAGCGCCCGGCTCGTATGCGGCGCCGTGCGGCGCGGCGCGAGTACCGTCGGCTCCGCTTCCAATGCCGCCATGACACGACGCGAGACGTCGAGTCCCGGCAGCGCATCACCACGCATGGCCTCGCCGATCACGTGGTAGGTCGACCATGACTCGCGGGCCTGCTCCGTGTCCTTGAGCCGGAGCATTGCCTGATGCGCCTCATGACCGTCGATTTCACCATCCATCAGTGCCGATATATTTTCCATATCACCATCTCCTGTCCTTGCCCGTATCGAGCAAAGGCTTCAATTTTTCAGCAACGGCCTCCCGTGCACGGAATATTCTCGAACGTACCGTGCCCACCGGACATTCCATTACGGTCGCAATTTCCTCGTAACTCAGCCCCTCGATTTCGCGAAGGGTTATTGCCGTCCTTAACTCCTCTGGCAACTCCTGCAGCGTTTGGTTCACTGTTTCGCCCACCTGGCGGCTCATCATCTGATTCTCCGGCGTGTTCAGGTCGCGCAGTTGGTCACCGGAATCCAGGCTTTCAGCCTCCTCCGCATCCAGTCCGGTGCTCGTCGGAGCGCGCCGTCCCATGGCCACCAGATGATTTTTTGCCGTATTGATGCCGATCCGGTACAACCAGGTATAAAAAGCGCTGTCCCCGCGAAATCCGGGCAGCGCCCGGTAAGCCTTGATGAATGCCTCCTGCGTCACGTCTTCCACTTCGCTCGGATCACGGATAAACCGCGACAGGAGCCGCCCCAGCTTGCGCTGATACTTGACCACCAGCAGGTCAAACGCACGCTTGTCGCCGCTCTGCACACGTTCTACCAACTGCTGATCGACTTCGCGATCACTCATTATTATCCGGTCCCTGACACTGTCGCTGTTTCCCCGGCCTGCGGACTTCTTGCCCGGACAAGCCGCGCAGTATAACCGTCCGGAAGATTACGGAATATCTGCCGCACCAGTGCCACTGCACAGACTCTCGGCCCGGGATTAAGTTCACGAGCGGAAACGGTCCGCGCTGAAATATTGTCCATAATATGATCATTATCGCAGAGCATGCCCCCGTGCCGGCGCCCACCCACGGCGCTCCAGCCGGCGAAACCCCCATTCCAGCAGGATCGCCAGCATGGCTGCCGGAATCGCCCCCGCGAG
Source organism: Burkholderiales bacterium (assembly GCA_041620115.1). Classification (GTDB taxonomy): domain Bacteria; phylum Pseudomonadota; class Gammaproteobacteria; order Burkholderiales; family SG8-41. The sequence continues at coordinate 7,267 of JBFKCU010000115.1, forward strand.
CAGCAACTGATGATCATTGATCGCCAGACCCGCGACGATACGCTCGCCATAGCCCCCGGCCCCGATGAACGCCGCGATGGTGGCCGTTCCCACGTTGATCACGGCCGCCGTCTTGATGCCCGCAAGTATCCCCGGCATGGCCAGCGGCATTTCGACCAGCCGCATCCGCTGTCGCCCATCCAGACCAAGCGCCCGTCCCGCATCCCGCATTCCCCGTCCGATGCCGGCCAGCGCAGCCTCCGTATTGCGCACAATGGGCAGCAGGGCATAGAAAAACAGCGCCAGTATGGCCGGCACGGCGCCGATGCGGCCGAGCAGCGCAATCAGGAACGCCAGCATCGCCAGGCTGGGAACAGTCTGCAAGACACCGGTGAGCGCCAGGATCCAGTGGCCCGCGCGGGGCACGCGGTAGGCCCATATGCCCAGCGGCACGCCGGCCAGTACGCTCAGCAACAGCGACGCGCATACCAGTAACAGGTGTTCCACTGTCAGGCGCAACAGGTCGGGACCGAACAAAACTGCCCACAAGGGGCGCTTGCCGGAGTCCCGCGCGGCACGCCCGTCACGCAGCCATTCCTCCGCTACTGCGGCGAAGCTGCGACCGTGCAGTTCCGCCGCAGCATTCATCGCCATCATGTCCGTGGCGCTGATGCTGCGCTCCAGCCGGGAGACCGCAATCCAGCTTATCGGGTAGCGTTGCGGCACATCGGCGCGATAAACCAGCACGGCTTCATACCCGGGGAAGAAA
>JBFKCU010000116.1:0-7935 GCA_041620115.1 Burkholderiales bacterium
CGAAATCGTGATCGGCCGTGAACTGACGAAGTTGCACGAGACCGTGCATCGTTGCCGGCTGGATGCTGCAGCGGCATGGTTGCAGACGGACGAATTCCATCGCCGCGGCGAGTTTGTGCTGGTGGTGGAAGGTGCGCCGGAGGCATCTGCGCATGACGATGCCGACGTTGAGGCCACGCTCAGGACCCTGCTGGACGAGCTGCCGCTGAAGCAGGCGGTGGCCCTGACCGTCAAGCTGACCGGCAGCAGCCGCAACGTGGTCTACCCGCTGGCGCTCGCGCTCAAGGGAAAAGGGAAGGCCTGAATGAAGCCGGCGCGCGCACTCGAATATACTATTGGCGTCGCGGCTGCGCGCGCGATAACCCGATTGCCTTTCGCCGCACCATGCGCCGGCTTTTCCAGGAATGACTTCTCCATGATTCCCTGCATCTGATGACATCGATCACCATAACCCGTCCCGACGACTGGCACCTGCATCTGCGCGACGGCGCCGCCATGCGCGACGTGTTGCCGCATACCGCGGCAAGGTTCGCGCGTGCCATCGTCATGCCTAATTTGAAGCCGCCGGTAACCACCACGGCGCTGGCGCTGGCCTATCGCGACCGGATTCGCGCCGCGCTGCCGGCGGGCAGCCGCTTCGAACCGCTGATGACGCTTTATCTGACGGACAACACGCCGCCGGCGGAAATCAGGAAAGCGCAGGCCAGCGGCGCGGTGCATGCGGTGAAGTATTACCCCGCGGGGGCGACGACCAACTCGGACTCCGGCGTGACGACCATCGAGAAATGTTTTCCGGTGCTGGAAGCCATGGAGCAGGCGGGCATGCCGCTGCTGGTGCACGGCGAAGTCACCGATGCGGCGGTGGATGTGTTCGACCGCGAGCGTGTGTTCATCGAGCGCATCCTCGAGCCGCTGGTCGCGCGGTTTGCCGGGCTGAAGGTGGTGATGGAGCACATCACCACGCGCGAGGCGGCGGCGTTTGTCACGGCATCGCCGGCGCGCGTCGCGGCCACGCTGACGCCGCAGCACCTGTTGCTCAGCCGCAATGCACTGTTTGCCGGCGGCGTGCGGCCGCACTTGTACTGCCTGCCGATCCTGAAACGCGAGCTGCACCGCGAGGCGCTGGTGGCTGCGGCGATCAGCGGCAACCCGAAATTCTTTCTCGGCACCGACAGCGCGCCCCATGCCCGGCACACCAAGGAGAATGATTGCGGCTGCGCCGGGGTGTATTCCGCGCATGCCGGCATCGAATTCTATGCCGAGGTTTTTGCGGCGGCGAACGCGCTCGACAAGCTTGAGGGGTTTGCCAGTCATTTCGGCGCGGATTTCTACGGACTGCAGCGCAACACGGAGAAGCTGACGCTGACGCAGCAGCCGTGGCAGGTGCCGGCAAATGTGCCCTTCGGTGACGACGTGCTGGTGCCAATGCGCGCCGGCGCTGCGGTCCAGTGGAGGATCGCCGGCTCTTGAGCGTTTCTCTGCCACGGCGTACCGATTACAGCACGTCCGAACCGCTGCCCCGCGACGATCCCTTTCATTACAGTCGCCTTGAGCTGCCGCGCGGCGACCTGTGGTTGTTCACCTACGGCTCGCTGATGTGGAACCCGGTGTTCCGGAGCCAGGCTGCGGCGTCGGCGCTCTTGCGTGGTTATCACCGCGCGTTTTGCATTTATTCCAGTCGCTATCGCGGCACGATCTCGGCCCCGGGTCTGGTGCTCGGCCTCGATCGGGGCGGCGCCTGCAGGGGCACGGTCTATCGTATTGCGGCGACCGATGTACCCGCCGCACTCGAAGTCCTGTGGCGCCAGGAAATGCGGCGGCGGGTTTACGTGCCGCGCCTGCTGCCGGTGCTGATCGGTACGCGCCGACGGACAGCGCTGACGTTCCTGGCCAATCGCCGGCACGAAGGTTATGCCGGACGGCTCGATATCGAAAGCGCAGCCGGAATCATCGCCGGTTGCTGCGGCGAGCGCGGGCCCAATGTCGATTACCTGGTGAACACGCTGCGTCATCTGGATGCGCTGGGCGTACACGACCATCATTTGCATCGACTGCTCGCTGCGGTACGTGCGCGACAGGAGCAGTGCGCAGAATAGTGCCGGTGCGCGCCGTGTCGCAGGGGCCCCGATGGTAGAATCCGCAGTGAAGCTGGCCAGGCAGTCGCTGTGTGCGGATGAAACCGGACGGGGCAACCCGTCCGTGCCGTGCATAGAGGAAAGTCCGGGCTCCACAGGGTAGGGTGACGGGTAACGCCCGTCCGCCGTAAGGCGAGGAACAGGGCCACAGAGAACGAACCGCCGATGGCCGCCCGACGTTGCGGTGCGCAAGCGCCGCAACGTCTTCCTTAAATGGGAAGGGGGTGCGCGAGCATCGCGCGATTCACGCAAGTGAAACGCGACGGATCAGGTAAGGGTGAAAAGGTGCGGTAAGAGCGCACCGCACTCGCGGTAACGCGAGTGGCACGGTAACCTCCACCCGGAGCAACACCGAATAGGCAAGCGTTGACGCGTCCCGCCGAGCTTGCGGGTAGGTGGCTTGAGCCGCGCAGTGATGCCCGGCCCAGAGGAATGACTGTCCACGACAGAACCCGGCTTACCGGCCAGCTTCACCTTTTTCAAGTCGTCACGCGAAGTGTCGCAAGGCGACGACGGCGTCAATCCACCGTAATTGCCTGATTTTTAAGCATAATTACTTAATGCGCTACTTTCAGTACGCGCAATATCCTATTGTTTTTATTGCGTTATTTTGATGGCAACAAACAGTAAAAACCGTTGTTAACAAGTTACGGTAAGTCGTTGTCGTAAAAAAGAAATTTGGTAATTCGACCCTTGACCACTTGCACCCAGTTATTTATAGTGGGACGAAGTGGTAGAAAGTGGGAGAAGCGACGGCCGCTGCAGGGACTGCGGGGCTGGCGAACTTCCGCTCATCAAGGGGAGGAAGCGTGTTTCGCGGTGTCGCACAACTCAATCTCGACAGCAAAGGCAGGCTTGCCGTACCGGCGCGCCATCGCGACACGCTGCTCGAGCGGTGCGCGGGACATCTGGTCATCACCGCTGATGCCGACCGCTGTCTGCTGATCTATCCGCTGCCTGACTGGGAACTCATCCAGCAAAAACTCGAAGGTCTGTCGAATCTGGATCCGCGCGTGCGTGAATTGCAGCGGCGCCTGATCGGTTTCGCCGTTGATGTCGACATGGATGGTGCTGGACGCGTGCTGATCTCACCGGAGCTGCGGCGCTACGCACAGCTCGAGAAAAGCGTGGTGCTGGTCGGCCAGGGTCGGAAATTCGAACTGTGGAATGACGAACGCTGGGCGCAATTGATTGACAACGCGGGCGGATTTGGCGCCGGCGGATTGCCGGCTGAACTGGAGAACTTCTCCTTGTGAGTATCGGCGCGCATGCCGCGGTGCTCGCGCAGGAAGCAACAGAGGCTTTGAACATTCGGTCGGACGGCATTTATGTCGATTGTACTTTTGGCAGAGGCGGGCACAGCCGCCTGATACTGGAACGGCTGGGCAAAGGAGGGCGATTGATAGCGCTCGATCGCGATCCCGAGGCGGTGATGGCAGGACAGGCAGTGGATGACCCGCGGTTTGTAATCGTGCACAGCGCATTCAGCCGGGTGGCCGTCGTGCTGCGGGACAAGGGCGTAACGGGTGTGGACGGGTTGCTGCTGGATCTCGGTGTGTCATCGCCGCAACTGGACGGGAGCCATCGCGGATTCAGTTTCCGGCATGACGGACCGCTGGACATGCGTATGGATCCCGGCCACGGCATCAGCGCGGCGGAGTGGCTGGCGACGGCCAGTGAGGCGGACATCAGGGGGGTAATCAAAAATCATGGCGAAGAACGGTTTGCTAAACAGATTGCAGCAGCGATTGTTGCGGCTAGAGCGCGGGGACCTCTTGACACCACACGACAACTTGCCGCGCTCGTGGCAGAAGCCGTTCCCACGCGCGAGCCACGCCAGGATCCGGCGACGCGCACGTTTCAAGCTTTACGGATTCACGTCAATCAGGAGCTTGAGGAGTTATCGGTAGTGCTGCCGCAGTGCACGGCCCTGCTCAATCCGGGAGGCAGGCTGGCGGTCATCAGTTTTCATTCGCTTGAAGACCGCATCGTCAAGCGCTTCCTGCGTGCCCAGTCGCAGGCGGATTCGCTGCCGGCGCGTCTGCCGGTGCGAGCACGCGACCTGCCGCAACCGCGGCTGCGGCTGGTCGGACGCGCCGTGCGTGCGGGTGCTGCAGAAGTTGCGGCCAATCCACGCGCGCGCAGCGCAGTGATGCGGGTGGCCGAGCGCACCATGGCGGATGCCGCATGACCGGGCGCCTGATTTTCATACTGCTTGCGGTGCTGGTTGCCTGCGCGCTTGCGCTGGTCGCGTCCCAGCATACGGCGCGCAAGCTTTATGTCGAGCTGCAACGGGAAGAGGCTACGGCGAAAAAAATCGATATCGAATGGGGGCAGTTGCAGCTCGAACAGGGCACCTGGGCGACCCACGGCCGCATTGAACGCATTGCCACCCGTGACCTGAACATGCGCCTGCCGGCGGCCGCGCGGATCGAGGTTGTTCCCGCAGCGCGCGCGGAGGCGAAACCGTGAAGCCCGCCGCAATGCACGCGCCTGCGCCCGTGCTCCCGGCGTGGCGGGCGAATCTGCTGCTGCTGGTGCTGGCCGCGTGGTTCATCGGGCTGGCCGGGCGTGCGCTGTGGCTGCAGGCGCTCAACAACGACTTCCTGCAGCGCAAGGGCGAGTCGCGCTATTCCCGCGTGGTTGAAATCGGCGCAAGCCGCGGCATGATCGTCGACCGCAACAACGAGCCGCTGGCCATCTCCACGCCGGTGGAGTCGGTGGCTGCCAGTCCGGGCGACGTCGAAGCGGAACCGGCGGAACTGCGCAAGCTCGCGCAGCTGCTGGGCATCAGCAACGATGAATTGCGCTCACGCCTGTCTGAAACGAAGCGCGAGTTTGTCTATCTGAAGCGCCAGTTGCCGCCGGAGCAGGCGGAACGCGTGGTGCAACTGGGCATACCCGGCGTGTTCCTGCAGCGGGAACACCGCCGCTACTACCCCGCGGGCGACGTGATGTCACACATCATCGGTTTTACCGGGGTAGACGACAAAGGTCAGGAAGCGCTTGAACTCGCGTTCGAGAGCACGCTTGCCGGCAAGCCGGGCAGCCGCCGCGTCATCCGCGACCGGCTGGGTCGCATCGTCGAAGATGTCGAGAGCATCCGTGTGCCGCAGGAAGGACAGCGTCTCACGCTGTCGATCGATGCGCGCATCCAGTATCTGGCGTTTCGTGAACTGAAGGCGGCGGTCGTGGCCCACCGCGCCAAGGCCGGCGGTATTGTCGTGCTCGATGCCGAGACGGGCGAGATCCTGGCGATGGCAAACCTGCCCGCGTATAACCCGAACAACCGCGGCAAGCTGGAGGCACATCGCACCCGCAATCGCGCCGTCACCGATCTGTTCGAGCCCGGTTCCACACTGAAGCCGTTTACCGCGGCTGCAGCCCTGGAGGCCGGGCTGTTTCAGCCGGGCACGGTGATTCAGACGGCACCCGGGCAGATGACCATCGGCAACCGCACCATCCAGGATGCGCACCCGCAGGGGGCGCTGACGGTGGCGCAGGTCATCCAGAAATCGTCCAACGTCGGCACGGCGAAAATGGGCCTGGCGCTTTCGTCGGAAGCGTTGTGGAGCCTGTTCAGCCGCGCGGGATTCGGCGTGCCACCGCGATCCGGATTTCCCGGCGAGGTCTCCGGACGCTTGCGCACGCACACGACCTGGAAGCCCATCGAGCAGGCAACGATGTCCTACGGTTACGGTCTGTCTGTTTCGCTGCTGCAGCTCGCACGCGCCTACACGATGTTCGCGTCCGACGGCGAGTTGCAACCGGTGACGCTGCTCAAACGCGAGGGGCCGGTGCAGGGAACCCGTGTGGTCTCTGCGCAAACCGCCGTGGCCGTACGCAAAATGCTGGAGCTGGCGGCCCAACCGGGCGGCACTGCACCCGGGGCACAGGTTGCGGGTTACACCGTGGCGGGCAAGACCGGAACCGCACACAAGCTTGAAGGCAAGACTTATGCCGTAAATCGTTATGTCGCGTCATTCGTGGGCATGGCGCCGGTGTCGCACCCGCGCGTGGTGATCGCGGTCATGATCGACGAGCCATCGGCAGGCCAGTACTACGGCGGTGCGGTGGCGGCGCCCGTATTCAGCCAGGTCGCCGCCGGTACGCTGCGCTTCCTTGCTGTCCCGCCCGATGCGCCGGCCAAGACCACGGTCCTGACGCCTGAAAATGCACCGCTGGTGCGGGAGGAGGTGTGATGCCTGCGACCGCCGGTCTTGATCTGCAGGCCGTGCAGCGGCTGGGCGTACGCCGGCTGACGGTGGACAGCAGAGCCGTGCGGCCCGGCGACACCTTCGTTGCTTATCCGGGTGAGTCACGCGACGGGCGCAATTTTATTGCCCAGGCGATCGCCAATGGGGCCGTCTCGGTGCTATGGGACGGCGAAGGATACCGGTGGAATCCGCGCTGGCGGGTGCCGAATCTCGCCGTTGCGCATCTGCGCCGGCATGCGGGCGTGATTGCCAGTGAAGTCTACGGCAAGCCCAGCGCACCGCTGTGGACTGTCGGCGTCACCGGTACCAACGGCAAGACCTCGTGCAGCCAGTGGATTGCGCAGTCGCTGACCCGCAACCGGCGAAAATGTGCCGTCATCGGCACGCTGGGCAGCGGCTTCCCCGGGCGGCTGGACACGCATGTCAACACGACACCGGACGCCGTCACGCTGCATGCACGCATGCGCACGCTGAAGCGTGCCGGCGCGCAGGCGGTGTGCATGGAGGTGTCCTCCCACGGACTGGTGCAGGACCGGTTGTCGGGCGTCGAGTTTGACGTCGCGCTGCTCACCAACCTCTCGCGCGACCACCTGGATTTCCACGGCACGATGCGGCGTTACAAGGCGGCCAAGGCGCGGCTGTTTCGCTGGCCCACCCTCAGTTGCGCCGTGCTGAATCTTGATGATGCATTCGGGCGGGAACTGCTGCAGCGCTGGAAGCACAAGCGTGCCCAGGCATTGGCCTACGGTTTCCGCAAGCGTGCGGTGCGCGCCGGTGTGCCGTGCGTTGAGGGCCGGAACCTGCGCCTGGGGTTGACCGGCATGTCCTTCGACATCGTTTCGCCCTGGGGCAGGGCCACGTTGCAAAGCCCCCTGATCGGCGCATTCAACGCCGCGAATCTGCTGGGATCACTGGCGGCGTTGCTGGCCAGTGATATCAATCTTGACCAGTCCGTTGCCGCGCTGGAGAAGGTAGCGCCGGTGCCGGGCCGCATGCAACGCTACGGCGGCGGGCGTGCCCCGCTGGTCATCGTCGATTACGCGCACACGCCGGATGCGCTGGAGAACGTATTGCGCAGTCTGCGCGCTGTCGCTGACGTACGGTCAAGGTTGTGCTGCGTATTCGGGTGCGGCGGAGATCGCGATCGCGGCAAGCGCCCGCTGATGGGCGCAGTCGCTGCGCGGCTGGCTGATCGCGTGATCATCACCAGTGACAATCCGCGCGACGAGGATCCTGATGCCATCATTGCCGACATCGCTCGAGGGGTGCGTGGCAAGCACGAGCGGATTACGGACCGGCGACTTGCGATCACCCGTGCGTTGACCGAAGCGCGCGCGGGCGACATCGTGCTGATAGCCGGCAAGGGGCACGAGCGTTATCAGGAGATCCGCGGTGTGCGTCGCCGGTACAGCGACGCCGTCGTGGTGCGTGCCGCGCTGGCCAGGAGTGCACGGTGATGACCCTGGCACAGGCCGCCACGGTGCTGAACGGCGATCTGCGCGGGGCCGACGTGCGCTTCGACCATGTGTCTACGGACAGCCGGACCGTGAAAGCGGGCGACCTGTTCGTCGCACTGCGCGGCG
>JBFKCU010000117.1:0-7885 GCA_041620115.1 Burkholderiales bacterium
CACGACCACCGCGACGATGCCGAGGATGAAATTCTGCCGGTGCCGGCTTTCCGCCAGCGCTGCGCCGCGCTCGAGCACCTCGACCGTGCTCTTGATCTGCAGCGCCAGTTCCTTGATATGCGCATCGTTCGCCGACGCAGCTGCCTGCAGTTCCGTGATCTGCTGCTGCAGCAACACCATCTGGTTGGCCGTGGCATCGGCACTTTTTTTGGTAAATACCGGCGCGGCGGCCGACACCACGGTACCAAGATGGGGGATGACGGCCTTGAGTGCGGGAATCAGCCAGGCGGGCATGGAGGAACCTTACTGTAGTAAAGCGCGCAGCGCTTGGGAACAACGACCATATCAGACAAATTCATTTGCGCGGCTCCAGATTTTTCACCCGCAACCCGGCCGCGGAGAAACCGCCATCGACGGCGATGGTCTGGCCGGTGACATAACTGGCATCGTCCGACGCGAGAAACGCCGCCACCGCCGCCACCTCTTCCGGCTCGCCGATGCGCGACAGCGGCACCGCTTTCAGCCAGGCGGCGTGGCGCTCTTCATTGTGCGACTTGCGGATCCGCGGCGTATTGATCGGCCCGGGTGCGATCGCATTCACGCGGATCCCATGCTCGGACAGGTCGACGGCCATCACCCGCGTCATCGCAATGATGCCGCCCTTCGATGCCGCATAGGCCGAGCGCCCGCGGCTGCCGAGCAGTCCCGAATGCGATGAGACATTCACGATCGCGCCGCCGCCCAGCTTGACCATCTCGCGTGCCGCCGCCTGCGCGCAAAGGAATGTACCTTTGACGTTGACATCGAGCATCTCGTCGAGCATCTCCGGCGGCGTCTCGAGAAAATGCTTCTGTGCCCCGACCCCGGCGTTGTTGATCAGGATGGCGGCCGGCCCGAAGGTTTTCGCCGTCAGCGCCAGCATGGCCTCGATATCCTGTGCCACACGAATGTCGGCGCGACAGGCCGCCGCCTTGCCGCCCGCGGCAGCGATCTTCGCGCTGACGGCATGCGCGTGGGCCTCGTCCTTGTCGACGACCATCACCGTCGCACCCTCCTGCACCAGGCGCATGGCGGTCGCCGCGCCGATGCCGTCGCCACCGCCGGTGACGATGGCAATCCTGCCCTTGAATCGTTTGTTCACAGGTTGCTGCACAGCCGCACCTCCTTCGCGTTAATCGATGGATTGATGCCCGAGCATAGCCTGCCCCTAAGGTGTGAGCTGCCCTCGATCCAGGCGGCCATACTCCCCCGCGTCATGAAATTTATAACGCATTGATTATATTGTTATTTTACCAGACCCCAGCCAGATCCTCGTCGATGACCGCGTTACTGCGCGGCGCATGCCAGTAACGCGCGTAATGATCACGGTAACGCGACACGACCAGCGGATGTGCACCACCGAGTTCAAACCGGATCGCCCCGCCCTCGTCACTACGGTGCTGCGCACTGCCCAGCGCCTGGTAACGCGCCACTACATCCGGATGCGGATGCCTGAAGGCGTTGCGGTAACCCATGGGGTATATCACCACGCGCGGCGCCACGGCCCGCACGAATTCCGCGGTTGATGATGTCCTGCTGCCGTGATGCGGCGCAATCAGGACATCGGCACGCAACGCATTGGGCATGGCGGCAAGCAGCGCGCGCTCGCTGCGACGCTCGATGTCCGCCGGTATCAGGACGCTTGCCGCTTTGCCCTGCGCGTTGACTGCGGTGATTTTCAGCACGCAGCCGCGATCATTGCTCTTGATGCCGGACCGTTCATGGCTGCCCGGCTGCGGATGCAGCATGTCGAAGCGCACACCATCCCAGGTCCATCGCTGTCCTGCCAGACATCGCCGTTCCTGCCGCGCGATCAGGATCAATGGATCAAGGTCCGGCAGCGACGACAGCACCGCGGTCACCGGCACTGCCTGCAACACCGACAGTGCACCGCCGGTGTGGTCGGCATCATCATGACTGATGATCATGCGATCCAGCCGTTTGATCCCGGCCGCACGCAGGTAGGGCACGATGATGCGGTTGCCGCTGTCGGCGCCGGGGCCATAGGCCGGGCCGGCGTCGAACAGCAGCGCATGGTCCCGCGTCTGCGCCACCACCGCCAGACCCTGCCCGACATCCAGCACGGTAACGCGCACCGCACCCGGCAGCGGTGGCGTCGGCACGATCAGGAACATCGGCAGGAACGCGACGACGCCCAGCCACCGCGCCGGAAAGCCCCGCGGCAATAGCAGCCAGACTGCACCGGCGAATGCGACCGGCACTGTCCATGCCGGCGGCGCATGCTGCTGCCACGCGGCGTCCGGCAGCAGACTCAGCCATTCCAGCGCCGCCAGGCAACCGGCCATGATCCATTGCGCGATATGCAGAATCGCATCCACCGGAATCGCGACCCCTGCCAGGGCCAGCGGCACCACCACCAGGCTGACCAGCGGAATCGCCAGTGCGTTCGCCACCGGCGAAATCACGGATACCTGCTGAAACATCGCCAGCAGCAAGGGCACCAGTGCGATGGTCACGGCCCACTGCACGCGCGCCCACGCCATCAGCCAGTGCGGTTGCTGCAATCGATGTACCGACACCAGCATGATGATGGCCACGGCGCCGAAGGACAGCCAGAATCCCGGCGCACGCACCGCCCACGGATCGATCAGCAGCACGGTCAGCACGGCACAGGCGAGCACCGGTCCTGCCGCCGCAGCGCGCCCCAGCCACAGCGCGGCCGCGACCACCACGAGCATGAATACCGTGCGCTGCGCCGGCACGGCGAAACCGGCAAGCAGCGCATAGAGTACCGCTGTCACCAGACCCGCCGCCGCGGCGGCTTTCACCGCGGGCAGCGCCAGCGTCAGGCGCGCACTGCGCCGCCACGCAAAATTCATCAGAGAAAACGCCAGCCCCGAGAGCATGGTCACGTGTAAACCCGAGATGCTCATCAGATGATTTACACCGGTACGCGTGTACACCTGCCACTGCTCCGGCGGAATCGCCCGCTGGTCACCCATCGCCAGCGCCGCAATGACACCTGCCGCGGGCGCATCACCGAGCACGGATTGAATGCGCGTCCGCATGCGCAGCCGCAGGGCTTCGACCCAATAGGCCGGCGCATGCACCATCGCCTGCAACCGCCTGGGCGCGGATTTCGGACGCACATAGCCGGTGGCGCGGATGCCGCGCTCAAGCAGCCACGCCTCGTAATCGAAGCCGTGCGGATTCGCAGTGCCGTGCGGCCGCTTCAATCGCACCAGCAGCTGCCAGCGCTCACCGGGCTGAACAGCGGGCAGTTCGGCGGCCTCCCCATCGCGCGCAGCGCGACCCCACCACGACAACACGATGCGCCGCGGCACCTGCGCGCCGGGCGTCAGTACCTGCTCGACATCGAACTCGAACCGCACGCTGCGCTCGTAGGGCTGCGGCAAGCCGGCGATGACACCGGTCACCGCAATGTCGCGTCCCTCCCACGAAGGCGGCAGTGCATCTGCCATGCGCAGATGGGCGAAGCCGGCCGCCCAGAAGAATCCGCCGCCCGCGCACAGCAACAGCACCAGACCGCGACGCCAATGCCGCGCCGGTCCCTCGCCGCGGAGCAGCGCCAGCAGCAGCAACCCGGCGACCAGTCCGCAGGCGCCGGACATCGCCGGCAACGCCGCCTGCCGCTGCAGCCACCAGACACCCGCCGCAAAGGCGATAATAGGGGCGACGATCATGATTCCATAACGTAGCGCCGCGATCGCCGCTGACCCGGCTGGAAGCTATTCCGGGTCGCGCGAACGCCATTGCCCATGCCCCGCAAATATTTCCGCAAATACCTGCCCACCCACCAGACGATCCTCAGCAACCGCTGGATCGCCTGGTGCGGCCCGTGGCTCAAGCATCACAACCTGTGGCATCTGCACCGCCGCTCGGTCGCCGGCGGCTTCGCCATCGGCCTGTTCGCGGGACTGGTGCCCGGCCCACTGCAGATCCTCACCGGCGTGCTCCTGGCCATCATCTTCCGGGTCAATCTGCCGGTGGCAGCGTTGACCACGCTGTACACCAACCCGCTGACCATCGTGCCGCTGTATTACGTGGCTTACCGTTACGGTGCACTGGTGACCATGACCGATGTACCAAAACAGGAACCGACGACCTTCGACATGTCGAGCCAGGGCTGGCTCGACTGGATACCGGCGCTGATCGACTGGATGGTGTCGCTGGGCAAACCACTGGCCGTGGGCCTGCCGTTACTGGCGATTACGCTTGCCGCCGTCGGTTATGTGCTGGTCGACGGTGCGTGGCGCCTGTATGTCTATCTGACGTGGCGCCGCCGTCTCAAACGCCGCACGCCCGACACCAAATGAAATCGCCCGCTTACTGGAAGCGCGCCACCCGCATTCTCAGCGATACGGATCCCGTGCTGGGCGGGCTGATCACGCGTTACAAAGGGCTGACGCTGGCCAGCCGCGGTGATGCCTTCCAGACGCTCGCGCGTTCCATCATCGGGCAGCAGATTTCGGTCAAGGCCGCGCAAAGCGTGTGGGACCGGTTCGCGACCGAGGTCGGTGAAATGCGCCCCGAACACGTACTGAAACTTTCGGTGGCGCGCCTGCGCAGCTGCGGACTGTCGGGCCAGAAAGTCGGTTATCTGCTGGACCTGTCGGCGCGCTTCGCCGGCGGTGAACTGGACGCCGGCCGCTGGCACGACATGGATGACGAAACCCTGATCGCAGAGCTCACCCGCGTCAAAGGCATCGGCCGCTGGACTGCGGAAATGTTCCTCATTTTTTACCTGACCCGCCCCGACGTGTTTCCGCTGGGAGACCTCGGACTGCAGCGCGCGATGAGCCTGCACTACAATAAAGGCCGCGCATTATCCGAACGCCGCATTAGCGCGTTGAGCAGGCTGTGGACACCGTGGCGTTCGGTAGCCACCTGGTACCTGTGGCGCAGCCTCGACCCGGTACCGGTCGAATATTGATATACATAAATATCAATATAATCAACTATTTAAATAACGCCAACCGCCGCGCATCTGCATGCAGACCCTGCCCCACGACGAATTCATCACCGCCATGCATGACGGGTCGATCACCGTGAATTTCGATCCCAAGGAGGCCGCGCATTTTGTCAGCGGACAACTGATGCTGCCGCTGGTGAAACTGCCGGTGCTGGGCATCGGTGTCGCACTCGCGCTCGTGGGATGGATCTGGACGGGACTGCTGATCGTTGCAGTGGGCATCATCGTGCCGCTGATCATCAAGCGCGGCGCCCCCTATTTCCTGATGCAGCAGGCACTGGAAGACGAAGAGATCTACCGGAGCCTGATCAGCGCCGGCGTCATGCAGATCGTCAGCCGTAAGAACGCGTAAACGGCCTTAAAACGCCGTCCTCGAGTTCGAGTATCCGGTCGGCACGCTCGGCAATGCGCAGGTCGTGCGTGACGATGACGAAGCTGGTCCGGGTTTCGCGATTGAGCTGCAGCATCAGGTCAAACACCGTTTCCGCGGTACGCCGGTCGAGATTGCCGGTGGGCTCGTCCGCCAGCACGCAGGCCGGCCGCCCCACCAGTGCGCGCGCCAGCGCCGCACGCTGCCGCTCACCGCCCGAGAGTTCGCCTGGCGTATGCGTCAGCCGGTGGCCCATGCCGACGGCTTCGAGCATCGTCCGTGCGGCCGCCAGCGCATCGGCGCGCGGCGCGCGCCGGATGATCAGCGGCATGGCGACATTCTCTTCAGCACTGAACTCGGGCAGCAGATGGTGGAACTGGTAGACAAAACCCAGCGCGCGGTTGCGCACTTCGCCGCGCTTTTTCTCGCTCTGCCCCGACAACGGCTCGCCCAGTATGCTCACCGCGCCCGCACTGGGCGCATCGAGCCCGCCCAACAGATGCAGCAGGGTGCTCTTGCCCGACCCCGAGGCGCCAACGATCGCGATGCGCTCGCCCGGCATCACGTCGAGATCCACGCCCAGCAGCACCGGCACCGCATCAGCACCTTCGCGATACGACTTGCGCAGGCCGCGGCAGCTGATCACCGGCGTGCTTTTCGTGCCTGCGTTTGCGGCTTCATTGTTCACCGTCGCCTCACTCATAGCGCAGTGCCTCCGCCGGATTGACCCGGGATGCGCGCCAGCTCGGATAAACCGTCGCCAGCACCGACAGCACGAATGCCACCACCGCGGTCAGCACCACGTCACCCGACTGCAACTGCGACGGCAGGTCGGCAATCTGGTAGACATCCTGCGGCATGAACTTGACCTGGAACAGGCCTTCGATGAAGGCGATGATGCTGGCGACATTGAGCGCGCCGATGATGCCGAAGACGATGCCGCAACCGACGCCGATCGCACCGATCAGCGTTCCCTGCACCATGAATATGCGCATCACCTCGCCGGGCGACGCCCCCATGGTGCGCAGGATGGCGATGTCGGCCTGCTTCTCCTTGACCACCATGAACAGGCTGGACACCATGTTGAAGGCGGCGATGGCGATGATGAAAAACAACAGCAGCGACATCATGCGTTTTTCAAGTTCCACTGCGCGGAAATAGGTCGCGTTGAAGCGCGACCAGTCGCTGATCGACACACCGGAGGGCAGCTCGGGCAGGAGCTGGCGCGCCACCTGGCGCGCGAGGAACAGATCATCAAGCTTCAGCCGCACGCCGCTGACCTGGTCGTCCATGCGGTAGAGCCGCTGCGCATCCTCGATGTGCACCACGGCGAGCCCGGAGTCGATTTCATAATGCCCGACTTCGAAGGTGCCGGTCACCGTGAACTGGCGCAGCCGCGGCAGGATGCCCGCAGGCGTCACCTGCCCCTGCGGCGCCACCAGCACCACCCGTTCGCCCACGATCACGCCAAGCGCGCGCGCGAGCGGCGCTCCCAGCACCACGTTGTATTCGCCCGAGCGCAGCGTATCGAGCCGGCCCGAGCGCATGTGCGCGCCGATTTCGCTGACCCGGTCCTCGTCCGCCGGAACGATACCGCGCAAAAACGCGCCGCGCACATTGCCGCCACTGGTGAGCAGGCCCTGTGCCGACACATAGGGTGCGGCCGCGACTACATGCGGATTTTTCACAGCGGTGGCGGCCACTTCGCGCCAGTCGCGCAGCGACTCGCCCTGTCCGGTAATCTGCACATGCGCCACCGCACTCAGCATGCGCGTGCGCACTTCGCGCTGGAAACCGTTGAACACCGACAGCACCGTGATCAGCACCGTCATGCCCAGCGCGATGCCGAGGACCGAGATCAGCGAGATCACCGAAATGAAACGTGTGCGCTGCCGCGCGCGGGTATAGCGCAGGCCGACGAAGAGCGGAAATGAATTCACGGGCAACCGTAAAAAAACAAAGGCGCAGTGTGCCATAAATGGCCCGCACCGCGTCATCATTCAGTCCGCACGCATGCTAGACTCGATACGAGCCGTGGCGCTGGGGTTGTGCCGGCAGTACACCGCAGACAGACACCTCGGATCCACGGGAATCTGTAAATCCTCATCAAGTACACGCATCACGATCGTGCATCTCACCCTGTTCATACCCGACCTGCTGCCGCCCCCCGGCATCGAGTCCGCCCTCGGCGGCGAAGGGCCGGCGCCGGCACTGCGTCGCATGTTCGGTCGGGGCGAAAGACTGGAGTTTCCGGCAATCGACGCCGAAGCCTGGCTGTGCCAGGCCTTCGAGGTCGAGCAGCCCGAGGACTGGCCGGTGGCCGCGCTAACGGCCGCGGTCGACGGACTGCCCGTCGAAGCCGACTGGTGGTTGCGCGCCGACCCGGTCCACCTGCAGATGCAGCGCAACAGCACCCGCATGCTCGCGGCACCGGCACTGATGCTGAATGAAGACGAAGCCGCCGCGCTGACGCATGCATTGAACACGCATTTCGCCACCGACGGCATCGCCGTTACCGCGGC
>JBFKCU010000118.1:0-7836 GCA_041620115.1 Burkholderiales bacterium
GACGTGTACAGGCAGAAGCTGGCCGCTCGCGGCGATCTGCAGATGCTCGGCCGCCAGTTTGCGATGACGGCCGAAGAGCTGGAAGTGGATGTGATATGGATGATGAATGCGAGCGGCGATGCGGTCGCCGCGAGCAATTTCGAGACCGCTACCAGTTTTGTCGGTGTCAATTACGCGGATCGCAAGTATTTCACTTCGGCGCTGGAGGGTAAGCGGGGTTATCAGTACGCGGTAGGCCGGGTAACCAACGTGCCGGGGCTCTATTTCTCCTCGCCAGTCACTTCGGCAGCGGGTTTTGTCGGCGTGGTGACGGTCAAGGTGGACATGCCGCGCCTGGCGCCTTGGGTCAATCGCTCCGAAGAGTTTGTCACCGACGAGAATGGCGTAATTATTCTCTCCGGCGATCCCAAGCTGAAGATGCGCGTCATCGATGCCGCTCCTACCGAGCGCATGACCGTCGCGCAGCGCGAAGGGCGTTACAAGCGCGCGCAATTTGAAGCCCTGGGCATTACGCCATTCACGGAGCAGGATATCCAGGGTCTGGTGCGCGTGGCCGGTTCCGACGTGCCGCATTTTTTCCGCACCAGCGGTGAGACGCCGGAAGGATTAAAGGTGCACATACTCCGTCCGGCGCACGGGATCGAGACCATACATCGCGAGGGAATCACAATGTTCGCGCTGCTGGTTTTTGCCGGGATGTGCGTGGTTGCACTGTTGATCGGTGTGCACGTCTACTTGCTGCGTATCCGGCAGCACCGGCAGAGCATGCAGGCAACCAACCGGAAACTCAGCGATCTCAACACGCATCTTGAACTTCTTTCGCGTACGGATCCGCTGACGGGTTGCGCCAATCGCCGCTATTTCCAGGAATGCATGGACGGCGAAATCGACCGGGCACGACGTTACAGCCGGCCATGCAGCGTGCTCATGCTGGACATCGACTGGTTCAAAAAGATCAACGACCGGCACGGGCATGCCGCCGGTGACGAAGCGCTGCGCCATATTGTGCGTCTGATCGGCCGAGTGGTGCGCCGTCAGGATACTGTGGGCCGGCTGGGCGGTGAGGAATTCGCAGTGCTGATGCCGGAGACGAGTTTCGAGGATGCGTTTGCATCGGCGGATCGCATACGGGCGACGGTTGCGGCAGAGCCCGCGCGATTTGGCGATACGGACATTCCGCTGACCGTCAGCATCGGTGTGGCGTTTATGTTGGATAAGGTCGAGGCGGAGAGTGCGGACCGGTTGCTGCTGCGCGCCGATCACTGGCTTTATGCGGCGAAGGCGGCCGGACGCAACTGCGTAATGCCGGGTTTGCCCGCGGCGGCTTGAAGGCGTCTCCGCGCCGGCAGCGTCAGCGCGGTGTGGCGCGTTCTATGGTGCCGATATGAAACCGGAACTCGCCTTGTGCGCGATCGCTGTAATAGTGCCTGAGGGTATTGCGTACCGTGGCAAATGCCAGCTGCTCCCACGGCACTTCGGCTTCATCGACCAGGCGCACTTCCAGCGTTTCCGCGCCGGCGCTGTAATCGAGATCCAGCAAACGGGCGCGGAACAGGATGTAGACCTGGTTGATGTGCGGAATGTTGTACATCGCGTACAGCGGGCCGATCTCCACCCTCGCATTGGCTTCTTCCAGTGTTTCGCGCGCGGCGCCCTGCGCCGTCGTTTCGCCGTTTTCCATGAATCCGGCGGGGACCGTCCATAATCCATGGCGTGGCTCGATGGCGCGGCGGCACAGCAGAATGCGATTCTCCCATTCGGCAATGCAGCCGACGATCATTTTCGGATTCTGGTAATGGATGGTGCCGCAGGTGTCGCAGACGTGGCGCGGCAACGTATCGCCGGCGGGTATCTTGAGCGCAACTGCGGAGCCGCATTGACTGCAGAATTTCATTGCATGATCCAGTTCGTGAGGCTGTAACTATACGGGAAGTCGGTTTTTTCGTTGGTGCATCAGCGGTTGTCCACGCCATTCAATCGGATTTGAACGGCGTGCGCGCGGCCAGTTCGCGATCGTGCGCCTGTATCAGCGCCGACTCGCGATCGAGGAAGTTTTCAATAGCTACGCTGAATTCCGGATGGGCCAGCCAGTGCGCCGAATGTGTGGTCACCGGCATCAGCCCGCGCGCCATTTTGTGCTCGCCCTGGGCGCCGCCTTCGAATACCTGCATGCCGCGGGCAATGGCATATTCAATGCCCTGGTAGTAACAGGCTTCAAAATGCAGCAGCGGATGGTGTTCGATCGCGCCCCAGTGACGGCCGTAGAGGTGCGTACCGTTGTGGATCAGCAGTGACGCGGCGACCGGATTGCCGTCGCGTTCGGCGCACATCAGCGTGATGTTGTCCGGCATCGCAGCGCCGATGCGCAGAAAGAACTCAAGATTGAGATAAGGCGAGGAATGGTGCTCAAGGTAGGTTTGCGCGTAACAGCGCATGAAAAAGCGCCAGTGATCGTCGGTGATGGCGTTGCCTTCGAGCCAGCGAAAGCTGATGCCCGCATCGCGCACCCTGCGTCGTTCCTGGCGAATCTTCTTGCGCTTGTCGTGACTGAGCTGCGAAAGGAAAGCGTCGAAATCGGCATAACCTTCGTTTCTCCAGTGGAACTGGCGCCCCTGGCGCAGCAGGAATCCATGGGCGGCGAGGCAGTCGCGGTCGGGCGCTGATGGAAACAGGACATGGAGCGAAGTGGTCCTGGTTTGCCGGGCCAGTTCCAGTGCGCCGCCGACGAGCTGATCGCGGTACTCAGGTCGCTGGACGAGCAGGCGGGTGCCGACGACCGGTGTGAACGGAATTGCGCACAGCAGTTTTGGATAGTATTCAATGCCGTTGCGGTGATAGGCATCCGCCCAGGCCCAGTCGAAGACGTATTCGCCGTACGAGTGGCCTTTCAGATACAGGGGCATTGCCCCGGCGAGTTCCCCGCCATCGTGCAACAGCAGGTATTGCGGCGCCCATCCGGTATCGGGGCAGGCGCAGCCCGTTTCGTGCAGGGCATCAAGGAACGCGTGCTGCAGAAACGGGTTGTCGCCGGCGAGCCGGTTCCATTCCTGCGGCGGGATGCTGCCCAGCGAGGCGCTGACGTGCAGTTTCACGGCGTTGTCCCGCCGCGCAGAGGCCGACGGGCAATGCCGCGATGTCGGCGGGTTGCCGCTGCAAGCTCGCTTCGGCGCGGTGGCGGCAGCGAGCCTGCCCTGGAATCATATGGCATGAGCTGCAGCAAGTACGGCATGGGCGTGGAGGCGACTCAGGCGTGCAAAAAAAGCGCGTGGGCCGATGATATATTAGCGATATGAAAATAGCGATTGCGCAGTTGAATGTAACCGTTGGCGATTTGGCAGGCAACGCGGAAAAGATTCTGGAGGCTGCGCATCGTGCCCGGTCGGGGGGCGCCAGCCTGCTGGTGACGACCGAGCTTGCGCTGTCGGGTTATCCGCCGGAAGACTGGCTGTTGCGGGATGATTTCTTCATGGCCTGCGATGAAGCGCTGCAGCGCATGGTGCAGGAGGTTTCCGGCATCACCGTGGTGCTCGGTCATCCGCATCAGATCGGCGTCAAGCGTTATAACGCCGCTTCGGTCATCCGTGACGGTGCGGTGGTGGCGACCTATCTGAAACGCACACTGCCCAATTACATGGTGTTTGACGAAGAGCGTTACTTTGACTCCGGTGACGCCCCCTGCGTGTTTGAGCACGAGGGCATGCGCATCGGCATCAATATCTGTGCGGACGTCTGGGAGGAACCGGCAGCGCGGGCGGCTCGCGAAGCCGGGGCGCAGTTGCTGCTGGTATTGAATGCGTCGCCGTACCATGTCAACAAGCAGATGACGCGCTACGAAGTCGTGCGCGAGCGGGTGGGCAAGACCGGCATGTCGGTGATCTATGCGAACCAGGTCGGCGGGCAGGACGAGCTCGTGTTCGACGGCGCGTCGTTCGCGGTCGACGGACGCGGTGAACTGATGCAGCAGCTTCCCGCGTTCACGGAGGCCGTGGCTCTGGTGGAGGTGGTCGGTGGCGTGCCCGTCAAGGGCGAGGTGGCGCCCGTGGTCACCGAGGAGGAGGATGTCTACAACGCGTTGACGCTGGGAGTGCGCGATTACCTCGGCAAGAATGGTTTTCCCGGCGTATTGCTGGGCTTGTCCGGCGGAATCGATTCAGCGTTGACACTGGCGGTGGCGGTGGATGCGCTGGGCGCAGACAAAGTCCATGCCGTCATGATGCCGTCCCAGTACACCGCAGGCATGAGTTGCGAGGATGCGCGGGCGCAGGCGGAGGTCATGGGCGTGCGTTATTCCGAGATCGCGATCCGCCCGGTGTTCGACGCGTTCCGTGCCGCGCTGGCGGACGAGTTCCGGGGCCTGCCCGAGGATGTGACCGAAGAGAACCTGCAGGCGCGCGTTCGCGGCACCCTGCTGATGGCACTGTCGAACAAGTCCGGATCGATTGTGCTGACGACCGGAAACAAGAGCGAGATGGGCACCGGATACGCCACTTTATACGGTGACATGGCGGGCGGCTTCGCTGTGCTGAAGGACATCCGGAAAACACTGGTTTATCGTCTGGCGTCGTATCGAAACACGCTGGGTGCGGTGATCCCGCAACGGGTCATAGACCGTGCGCCCTCGGCAGAACTTCGTCCGGACCAGAAGGATCAGGACAGCCTGCCGCCTTATGACGTGCTGGACGGGATCATGGCGGCCTATGTCGAGCAATACCGCAGCCCCCGCGAGATCGTCGCCATGGGGTATGCGGCGGCCGACGTGGACAGGGTGGTGCGGCTCATCCGCATCAGCGAATACAAGCGGCGCCAGTCCCCGGTGGGTATCCGCATTACCAGCCGCGGGTTCGGCAAGGATTGGCGTTATCCGATCACCAACAAGTTCAGGCATTGAGGTCGTAGCCTGGACCGGCCTTGTGCTATTCTTGTTTCAACAAAATCGTCAGCCGGCGGAGTCAACATGAAAAAAATAGAGGCAATATTCAAGCCGTTCAAATTGGATGAAGTGCGCGAGTCTTTGTCGGAAATCGGTGTCAGCGGGCTGACGGTGACCGAGGTCAAGGGCTTTGGCCGGCAGAAGGGCCATACGGAACTGTACCGCGGCGCGGAGTATGTCGTCGACTTCCTGCCCAAGGTCAAGGTCGAAGTCGTGTTGCCGGACAATCTTCTCGATGCTGCGATTGATGCAATCGTCAAGGCCGCACGCACCGGAAAGATCGGCGACGGCAAGATTTTCGTCAGTGATGTGGCGCAGGTCATACGCATCCGCACCGGCGAGACCGACGAGGCCGCCATATAGGCCGCCTCAGCTCCAATCGCGCACGGCGTCCCCCAAGGGGACTTACTTCGTGGCGCCCCCCAAGGGGACTTACTTCGTGGCGCGTAGCAGGACCAGGACGGCGCCGCCGCCACCGTCGGTGCGCGGCGCCTGGCAGTAGGCCAGAATTTCATCGCGTTGCGCCAGCCATCCCGCCAGTTTTTTCTTCAGTACCGGCTCACGATTGGGTGAACGCAGGCCCTTGCCGTGGACGATCCGCACGCAGCGCAGACCTCTGCGCATGCAGTTTGCAAGAAATTCGGCTGTCAGCGCCCGCGCTTCGGGGGCGGTCAATCCGTGCAGGTCGAGATGCTCCTGCACGACCCAGTGACCCCGCCGCAGTTTCTTCAGGTGCTGCGGAGACAGGCCGTCGCGCAGAAACTGCAGTTCCTCGCCGCTCTCCAGACCCTGCTCCCACGCGGGATCGTCACTGAGGGTGTCGCGCAGCACTGCGCGCTCATCGAGCTGGCGCTGTGCCGCGATCGGGCGGGGACGGGGGCGCGGCAACTGGGCGCGATTCGCGGGACGCAGGGGCGTAACGTCCGCCAGCGCTGATCGCAGAACGTCTTCATCATCCGGCGGTTTAGTGCCGCCGCGCGATTTCACCCGTTTCATTGTGCATCCCGCTCATCCCGGTCTGCTCAGACCAATCCCTTGCTTTCCAGATATTTCTGGGCGTCGAGCGCCGCCATGCAGCCGGTGCCGGCGCTGGTGACCGCCTGCCGGTAGACATGGTCCTGCACGTCGCCTGCCGCAAACACGCCGGGAACGCTGGTGGCTGTAGCGTTGCCGGCGAGGCCGCTCTTGGTGATGATGTAACCGTTTTTCATGTCGAGTTGGCCCTCGAAAATGTCGGTATTCGGCTTGTGGCCGATGGCGATGAACACGCCCTGCAGTTTTTTCTCGGTGGCGGCGCCGGTCTTCGCGTGCTTGACGCGCATGCCGGTAACCCCGGTGTTGTCGCCCAGCACTTCGTCGAGCACATGGTCCCAGAGTATGGTTGCCTTGCCGGCGGCGACACGCTCGTTGAGTTTGTCCACGAGTATGGCCTCGGCGCGGAATTTGTCGCGACGGTGGACCACGGTCACATGACTGGCGATATTGGTCAGGTACAGGGCTTCCTCGACCGCGGTATTGCCGCCGCCGATGACCGAAACCTCCTGGTTCTTGTAGAAGAAGCCGTCGCAGGTCGCGCACCCGGACACGCCCTTGCCCATGAATTTTTCCTCGGAGGGCAGGCCCAGGTACATCGCGGACGCGCCGGTGGCAATGATCAGCGCATCACAGGTGTAAGTGCCCTGGTCGCCGACCAGCGTGATCGGCGTTTCCTTGAGGCGCACCGTGTGGATGTGGTCGAAAATCATTTCGGTATTGAAACGCTCGGCATGTTTCTGGAAGCGTTCCATCAATTCCGGCCCTTGCACGCCGTCGGCATCGGCGGGCCAGTTGTCGACGTCGGTGGTGGTCATCAACTGGCCGCCCTGCGCGAGACCGGTGATCAGGACAGGCTTGAGGTTGGCGCGGGCCGCGTAAACCGCGGCCGAATAACCGGCGGGGCCGGAACCGAGTATCAGGACCCGGCAGTGCTTGGTAGTGGAAGCCATAGATTTTCGAATGTGTCTGGTTGTTCAAAAGGGTGGAATGTAGCAGTTTGAGGCCGCTCTTGCGATGTTGCGGCTGTCGCGGGCCTCACGGATTTGCCGCAGCGACCAGTCTAGGCGCATTGCCGATGTGTTCCGGCACAGTGCGGGGAATCGGCAGAAACCACGAAATGGGCATGACTATTGACGTGCAATCTGGCAACATGATCGAATTCATCGTTGCCAGGTTTGAACGCAGCGCAGCAATAAATAACCGTTGATTGGGGAGTCCATGCGAGCGCCCGTCGCACCGAACCCGCAGATTCTGAAGTCCGTGCCGCTGTTTTCCTCGTTTTCGGACCAGCAGATATCAACATTGGCCTCTTGGGTACAGCGCCGCAGCTATCCGCGCGGTGCTGCGATTCTGCGGGCCGGCGAGGAAACAGACGGTCTGTTCATCATACTGTCCGGCCGGGTCAAGGTGCTGATACCCGATGAAGAAGGACACGAAGTGATTCTGACCATGATGGGCGCACAGGAATTTGTCGGGGAGATGGGGTTGCTCGACGGGTTGCCCAGCTCCGCCACCGTGGAGGCCACGGAACCGTGCGAGATGCTGCGTCTGCCGCGCACCGCGTTCATGTCCCTGCTGGAAAACAACGTTGAAGTGGCGATGCTGGTGTTGCGTAACCTGGTCAAGCGGCTGCGCGACGCGGACCGCAAGATCGAGAGCCTGGCGCTGATCGACGTCTATGGGCGCGTGGCGCGGCTGATTATCGACATGGCGGAAGAAGTGGACGGGAAGTGGATCGTACCGCGCGCGCCTGCCAAGCAGGAAATCGCACGCATGATCGGGGCCTCGCGTGAGATGGTCAGCCGGGTGGTCAAGGATTTGCAGGAAAAGGGTTTGATCCGCACCGACAAGCGCAAGATCATCGTGCTCGA
>JBFKCU010000119.1:0-7834 GCA_041620115.1 Burkholderiales bacterium
AATACTCGTCGCTGGAAATGCATTGTGCCGGGATCGGCGAGGGAAATATGGTGGATTCGGCAGGTACGACCTGCGCGAGTTCTTCCGGGGTCAGCATGCGAAACTCCTGATAGGGTTTATCGCGCTGAGCATCCGCCGCTGGTGCGCCGCTGCTGCGGCGATTCTGTTTTCGGGGAACAACGGCGTCGGCAGATTCTGCGACGCGCGCCGGACCGTGTCAAACGGCGCCGGCGGTGCAGCTATTTGACGATCTGCAGACGGGGCCGGCCGCCGGGCGCCGGCGTATCCGGTTTGGGATCTTCGGGCTTGCCCGTTGCCGCCGGCTTCACCGCGGTGCCGGCCGGTGCCGTCGACTGGGTCTCTGATTCCGTGGGGAAAAACAGGCCCTGGCCGTTCTCTTTCGCAAATATGCCCTGCACCGCAACAATCGGCACCGAACATTCGCGGGACACGCCGCCGAAACGCGCGGAAAAGCGGATCAGGTCATTGTCAATGGTCAGTTTGTGAGTGGCGTCATAGCTGACATTCAGTACGATCTCGCCGTCCTTGACATGCTCGACCGGTACGCGCGTGTTCTCATCCACCTTGACCGAGAGGTAGGGCGTCAACCCGCTGTCACACGCCCATTCGTGGACGGCACGGATCAGGTACGGCTTGGTTGAGCGCTCGGGCATCGCAGCAATACTACTTCCGCATCACTTTCTCGGACGCCGTCAGCGCGTCGATGTACGCGGGCCGGCTGAACAGCCGCTCGGCGTACTTCATCAGCGGCGCGGCCTGCTTGCCGAGCTGGATGCCATAGTGATCCAGCCGCCACAACAGAGGCGCAATCGCCACGTCGAGCATCGAAAACTCTTCACCGAGCATGTATTTCTGCTTGGCGAACACCGGCGCGATCTGTGTCAGGCTGTCACGAATGGTCTGGCGGCCTTTTTCGGCCTGCTTCTGCGTGCCCTTTTCGATCGCCGGTATGTGCGCAAACATCTCCTGCTCGAAGCGGTACAGGAAAAGCCGTGCGCGCGCACGCATCACCGGATCAGCCGGCATCAGCTGCGGATGCGGAAAACGGTCATCGATGTATTCATTGATGATGTTCGATTCGTAAAGAATCAGGTCGCGCTCGACGAGAACCGGCACCTGATTGTACGGGTTCATCACCGCGAGGTCTTCCGGCTTGTTGAACAGGTCGACGTCGATGATCTGGAAATCCATGCCCTTTTCGTAGAGAACGAAACGGCAGCGCTGGCTGAAGGGGCAGGTGGTGCCCGAGTAAAGTGTCATCATGATTGTGTTTGTTTATCCGTAACGGTGCGGCGTGTCAGTCGATCGGCAACAGGGCGCCGGAAATCTTGGTGCCGGGACCCGCGCGCGTCAGCGCCCGGGCCTCCGGCCGGCATGGCGTCAGTGAACGTCCTTCCAGTATTCCTTTTTCAGTGCATAGGTAAGAATGAACAGCAGGCCCAGCGCAATCAGCACGAACATACCGATCGTCTTGCGGTCGGAGCGCACCGGCTCGGCCATGAACACCATGTAATTGACCAGGTCGGCGACCATCTGGTTGTATTCGGTGGGACTCAGCTTGCCGGGTTTGTCGAGCGCCAAGACCTTCTCGGTTTTCATGAACCCTTCGCCCCGCACCTTGCGCTCGGCCAGTACCTGTTCACCCTGGAGTTCCCACAACACATGCGGCATGCCGACATTGGCATACACGGTGTTGTTCCAGCCGGTGGGCCGCTCGGCATCACGATAGAAACCGCGCAAGTACGTGTAGAGCCAGTCCGCACCGCTGCCGTCGGCTGAGGCGCGCGAGCGTGCGATCACCGACAGATCCGGCGGCGCCGCACCAAACCAGTTCTTGGCCTCGTTTGCATCCATCGAGATTTTCATCAGGTCGCCGACCTTCACCCCGGTGAACACCAGATTGTCGAGGATCTGCTGCTTGGTCAGCCCGATGTCTTCCAGCCGGTTGTAACGCATGTAGCCCGCGCTGTGGCAGTTCAGGCAATAGTTGACGAAATGCCGGGCACCGCGCTGCAGCGATGCCTGGTCCTCTTCGTTGATCGGCGCACGATCGAGCTTCACGCTTTCGGCAGCCAGTGCCAGTGCCGGGACCAACAGCAGTACTGCAAATAACTTGTTGATTTTATTCATCATTTTATCCATTACATCGTCACGCGGTCGGGTTCGGGCTTGGTCTTGTCCATCACCGAATACCACGGCATCAGCAGGAAAAACGCGAAATAAATCAGCGTGCCGATCTGCGAAATCAGCGTGCCGGCGGGTGTCACCGTCTGCGTGCCGTAATAGCCGAGCACCAGGAACGTAATGACGAATATCGTCAGCGCGCTCTTCACCAGCGAACCTTTGTAGCGGATCGACTTGACCGGACTGCGGTCCAGCCACGGCATCAGGAAGAAGATCAGCGTCGCCGCGCCCATCATCACCACGCCCCAGACTTTCGCTTCCAGCGCCAGCGGGCCGCCCTTCATCAGCACGATGACGACAAAGCCGATGACGAGGGCGGCGAACTTCACGCGCTGATCGCGCGCCGTCAGCCAGATCAGGATCGCATACGCGGCCACGCCGATCGCCAGCACCAGCATGAACTCCTCGGTGATCGCGCGCAGGATCGAGTAATACGGCGTGAAGTACCACACCGGCGCGATATGCGGCGGCGTTTTCAGCGAATCAGCCGGAATGAAGTTGTTGTACTCGAGGAAATAACCGCCCATCTCCGGCATGAAGAACACCACCAGGAAGAACAGGAACAGGAACACGACCACGCCGACCAGGTCCTTCACCGTGTAATACGGATGGAACGGAATGCCGTCGAGCGGATGGCCCTGCGCGTCCTTGTGCTTCTTGATCTCGATGCCGTCGGGATTGTTCGAGCCCACCTCGTGCAATGCCATGATGTGCGCGGCGACCAGGCCGAGCAGCACCAGCGGCAACGCGATCACGTGAAAGGCAAAGAAACGGTTCAGCGTGGCGTCCGAAATGACGAAGTCGCCGCGAATCCACGTCGACAGGTCCGGACCGATCAGCGGCAGCGCATCGAACAGGTTGATGATCACCTGCGCACCCCAGAAGGACATCTGGCCCCACGGCAGCAGGTAACCGAAGAAGGCTTCGGCCATCAGCGACAGGTAGATCAGCATGCCGAATATCCAGATCAGTTCGCGCGGCTGACGGTATGAACCGTAGAGCAGCCCGCGGAACATGTGCAGATAAACCACGATGAAAAAGGCCGAAGCGCCGGTCGAGTGCATGTAGCGGATGAACCAGCCTCCCGGCACGTCACGCATGATGTATTCCACCGACGCGAAAGCCTCCGCCGCCGACGGCTTGTAATGCATGACCAGGAATATGCCGGTGACGATCTGGATCACCAGCACCAGCATCGCCAGCGAACCGAAGAAATACCAGAAGTTGAAATTCTTCGGCGCGTAATACTGGGACAGATGATCGCGCCACAGCGACATCAGCGGAAAGCGCTGGTCGACCCACGTGAGCAGGCCGCTGATCGGGGCGTTGAGGGGACCGGCGCCGGTGAAATTTACGGGTTCTTTGGGTGTCGCAGCCATTTTCGATCAGGCTCCCTTGCTGTCTTCGCCGATCACGATGCGCGTGTCCGACACGAATTTGTACGGCGGCACCACCAGATTGTCGGGGGCGGGCTTGTTTTTGTAGACGCGGCCGGCGAGATCAAACAGCGAGCCGTGACAGGGGCAGTAAAACCCGCCCTGCCAGTTCGGATCAAAGGCTTCCGCCTGCTTGGCGAATTTGCCTACCGGCGAACAGCCGAGATGCGTGCAGATGCCGACCACGACCAGAAATTCATCCTTGATCGAACGGAACTCGTTGGCCGCATAGGCCGGCTGCATTTTCTTCTGCGACTTCGGATCAGCGACATTGGCATCGTTGGCGCGTATGGTCTCGAGCATCTCCTTGGTGCGGCGAACCACCCACACCGGCTTGCCCTGCCACTCGACCGTGACGCGCTCGCCGGGAGCCAGCGCAGTCAGATCGACCTCCACCGGTGCGCCGGCGGCTTTCGCGCGCTCCGACGGCAACATGCTCGCCACAAACGGCACCGCTGCCGCCCCCGCCGCCACGCCACCGGCAACGGTGGTGGCCGCGACCAGAAACTGCCGTTTTCCCTGATCCGCTTCTTTCTCGGACATGCCTGTAGTCCCCTTTAGCCCTTGCTGCTGCGAAAAAGGCGACATTTTACACGCCCGCGCGGGTAAAAGTTAAGTGATTCGTGAATTAATTCAATGAAATCATGCGACTACGCTGTCGACACGATGCCCCGAAACGCGCCTGCCAGCGTCTTCAGCGCCGCGCCGCGGGGCCATCAGGCCGCACCCCGCATCCCCGGTGCAGTGCCCCTTACTCGGCCTTGATCCCGGCGTCCTTGATCAGCCTGGTCCAGCGCACCAGTTCGGTCCTGATGTAAGCGCTGAATTCCGCGGGATTCTTCGACGCCGGATTGAGTCCCGATTTTTCCAGAGACGACAGCGTGTCCTGCTGCGCCATCACGGCCTGCACTTCGCGGTACATCCGCTGCACGATCGGAGCCGGGGTTTTCGCCGGAAACGCGATGCCGAGCCAGCCGCTGGCCTCAAACCCGGGGTAACCCTGCTCGGCAATGGTCGGCACCTCGGACAGGATGGGTGCACGCTTGCTGCTGGTCACGCCGAGTCCGCGCAGCTTCCCTGCTTTTACATGCGGCGCTCCGGATGAAATGATGCCGAACAGGTGCTCAACCTCGCCGGACATGGCCGCCGTCGCGGCGAGCCCGCCGCTCTTGTAGGGCACAGCGATGGCCTTGATGCCCGCGGTATTGGCGAAGAGTTCATAAGCCAGGTGGCCGATGCTGCCGATGCCGGGATTGCCCACGGTGAGCGCGCCAGGGTCCTTTTTCGCGCGGGCGACAAAATCCTTCACCGTTTTCGAGGCACTCGACGGATTCGCCGTAAACAGCGTCACCGCGTCGACGACCTGCGCCACCGGCACAAAATCGCGGATCGGATCGTAAGGCAGCTTGCCACGCAGCGCAGGCGCCATGGCCAGTCCGGTCACGGATGCAAGAATCATGGTATAGCCATCGGGTGCAGCGTTGACCAGCAGCTCATGCGCAAGCAGGCCGCCGCCGCCGGCGCGATTGTCGACGATCACCTGCTGACCAAGACGGGCGCCCAGCTTGGTCGCGACCAGGCGCGCCACGAGGTCGTTGGCACCCCCTGCAGAAAAACCCACCAGGAACCGGATTGGTCGCGACGGATAATTCTCGGCCGCAAGAACCGGCGCTGCGGCTGCGAACAACCCTGCCACCAGCATCGCCCCGCCGCCAATTGCGATCAGACTTTTCATTTCACTCTCCCCGTTGTTAATGGTGCACGAATCGCGTGCGGATCCGGCATGTTCGCGCAGTATACAATCCGGCCTGTCCGTTCCAATCCGGGGAGCAACACGTGTCCATGATCACGCTGTCACAGGCCGATGCCGTTATCAATGCCATCCTTGCGCGCGCGCGCGAACTCGCATGCCGGCCGATATCCGTGGTCGTGGTCGAACCCGGCGCCGTGGTCAAGGCGTTCAAAAAAGAAGATGGCTCAGCAATGATGCGGTTCGAAATGGCGCTGGGCAAGGCGTACGCGGCGCTGGCGCTGGGCCGGTCCTCGAGCCTGGTGCGATTGCGCACCGAAGAACGGCCGCTGTTCATGGATTTTCTGTTCAAGGCGTCGCAGGACCGCATCTTCGCCGAAGGCGGCGGCATGCTGATTCGGGATGCCGGCGGCGAGCTGCTCGGCGCCGTGGGCGTGACCGGCGATACCCAGGAGCGCGACGAAGAACTCGCCGCGCATGGCATCCGTGCAGCGGGACTCAGGACCGATGAGGACTGCGCGGGACTCGCGCATCATGTGCGTCTGAAAAACTGATCGCCTGCACCGCCGTTCAAGCGATCTGCGTCACCGCCGCCGTACGCGCGAATGATGCAGACTTAGAATGATGCAGACTTACTGTGGTGGCGGCGGCGGCGACGGCATGACGCGCTGCCACGGCGTCGCACAGTCGCGCACATAGGGATAATAACTTTGCGAATCCGCGCAGAAAAACCAGGTCGGCGCGGCCGATTCAGCCGGTGGCGCGGGGTTCGCCTGCGACCGCGTACCCGCCGGCGGCACGGGATTGCCGCGCTCGTCGTAATACACCAGCGGTTCACGCACCACGATGCGTTCGCGCACCACCACGGGTACCGGCGGATAGTAGTAATAGGGATGCGTCCCCCACCATGGCGAAAACACCAGCGGCGCGCCGATATGAATGCCGATGCGCGCGTGTCCATGGCCATGGCGATGACCACCGCCGGCATCGGCGTGTGCAGTCACCATCAGCATGGCCGCGGCCAGGGTCAGCATTACGGTTCCGCGCATGATTCCTTCCTTGCGGTCTTGGAGACCTGCCTCAATGATAGGCCTGCGGCGGCCGATGTGAAACCATTGGATTGTTAGAAAATGTAACTGCCGTCTGGCGCGCGGCGGCTTGATCCGCCGCGCTGTGCCGGCATTTGAGACTTGCACTGACGCCTCCGTGCTCCGTCAGGGCTTCAGACCCAGCCTGCTGACCGCCATCACCGCCTGGGTGCGGCTCGCCACATGCAGCGCTTTGTATATCGCGGTGATGTGGATCTTGACCGTGCCCTCAGCCATATTGAGTTCACGGCAGATCAGCTTGTTGGGTTTGCCCTGCACCAGTTGCGCCAGCACCTCACTCTGCCTCGCGGTCAGTCCGTAATCGCGGTAAGTCATCGGCGCGCGTTGTTCATCATCATCTGGCGCGGCGGGATGGCGCATCAGGGCAGGCGGCAAATAGACTCCGCCCGACAGGACCAGACGCAACGCGGCGACCAGCACGGGACTGGGCAAGGTCTTCGGAATGAATCCCATCGCGCCGAAATCGAGCGCCTGCATGATCACTTCAGGATCATCCGACGTCGAGATCACGACCACCGGGATCGCAGGATACCGCTCACGCAACTCCTGCAACAGATCAAACGCGTGTTTGCCCGCGAGTTCGAGATCGAGCAGCGCGAGATCAATGCGCACCGCGGCGGCGACCAGTGCCAGCGCTTCTTCCACGTTCGCCGCTTCGAGCAGTTCAACTTTCCTGTCCAGCGTTTTCAGCACGCGGCGCAGCGCTTCGCGTATCAGCGGTACATCGTCGACAATGATTACCCGCATTCGCCGTCTCCACTGCCACACCTCGCGCAAGATCATAGGCCATAGCTCCTAGTCTTGTAATAGGCGCTTCTTCATAGCACCGGACGACCGGCGATGCGCCATGACAGATGCATAACAAATCATTGATTTATATGGTTTTTTGACCCTCCAGCAGCGATCATCCGGTCGCGGCCATAGGCCGACAGTGCACTATGCGCCGCCCCCGCCGGCGCGCAGCATGTCGTTCACGCCGTCCGCTGCGGACGCCTCGCCTCACCCGAACGAAGAAAAATCGCCATGGTTCATGCCTTCGAGCGCGAAAACCTCATGGTCCGGATGCAGGGCTTCATGAGCTTGTCGCCCCGTGCCGTCTACGTATGCGCGGCATTACTGCTGTTGGGTTTTTATCTGTTGTTATTGCCGCGCGCGCACGAATCTGTGACAGAAATCAGCGCGTCCACTGCAGCGCCGCTGCAACATCAAGCGATGAACTTTCCGCCTCAACCGGAAACCGTATACGACCCGAACTG
This sequence comes from Burkholderiales bacterium, assembly GCA_041620115.1. Lineage (GTDB taxonomy): Bacteria > Pseudomonadota > Gammaproteobacteria > Burkholderiales > SG8-41. The sequence continues at coordinate 7,757 of JBFKCU010000119.1, forward strand.
AACTCGCGGGCCGCGAAACACCTGGATGTCCGACGGTATGCGCGCGGCCGGTAGGCGGGTATTGCCGTCGTCAGGTGC
>JBFKCU010000120.1:0-7821 GCA_041620115.1 Burkholderiales bacterium
AAATGCGATCGCGAGGGAAATCAGCATGCCCATGCTGGCATTGATCGGTATCGGACTCATGTACGGCCCCATCAGGCCGGTGACAAAGGCCATGGGCAGCAGCGCGGCGATCACGGTAAATGTCGCGAGGATCGTCGGCCCGCCGACCTCATCCACGGCCAGCGGTATCACTTCCGCCAGCGGTTTGCGGTCGAGCACCATGCGCCGGTGGATATTCTCGACGACCACGATCGCATCGTCGACCAGGATGCCGATCGAAAAAATCAGCGCAAACAATGACACGCGGTTCAGCGTGAAGCCCCAGGCCCACGACGCAAATAGGGTCGTCGCCAGTGTCAGCAGCACCGCGACCCCGACAATCAGCGCCTCGCGCCGCCCCAGCGTCACGAACACCAGCGCCACCACCGACAGCGTCGCGAAGATCAGCTTCTGGATCAGCTTCATCGCCTTGTCGTTGGCGGTGGCGCCGTAGTCCCGCGTCACGCTGACGCGCACGTTGTCCGGAATCACCGTGCCGCGCAACGCCTGCACGCGCTCGATGACGCTGGCAGCGACGGTAACCGCGTTCTCCCCGGGCTTCTTGGTGATCTGCATGGTGACCGCCGGTTGTTCGGCGCGCGGCGCCGTACCCGCCTGCAATCCGGCGGGACCGGCGCCCGTCCAGACATACCGTGCGGGCTGGTCTGGCCCGTCCGCCACTTCCGCCACGTCGGCCAGGTACACCGGCCGGTTTTCAAACGTGCCGACGACCAGCGTTTTGACGTCGGCGGCCGACGCGAAAAAATCGCCGGTCTCAACGGCGATCTCGCGGTTGTCGCGCGTCAGCGTGCCCGTGGGCAACGCAAAATTCGACGCGAGCAGCGCGTTGCGCAAGTCGAGCGCCGACAGCCCGTGCGACGTCAGCCGGTCCACATCCAGCCGCACCAGCACCACGCGTCCCGGCCCGCCCAGCGTCTGCACTTCCCGCGTGCCGGGCACGCGCTTCAGTTCGACCTCCGCGGCATGCGCCACGCGCTCCAGTTCATAGGCGCCGCGCGCACCATCTTCGCTCCACAGCGTGAGCGTCACCACAGGCACGTCATCGATGCCCTTGGGCTTGATCAGCGGCTCGCCGATGCCCAAATTGGGTGAAATCCAGTCGCGGTTGGACTGTATGGTGTCGTGCAGCGTGACCAGCGCGGCTATGCGCGGCACGCCGACCTTGAACTGCACCGTGATGACCGCCATGCCGCTGCGCGACACCGAATACACATGATCCACTCCGGTCATCTGCGCCAGCACCTGCTCGGCCGGTGTGGCAATCAGGTTTTCGACATCCTTCGCCGAGGCACCGGGAAACGCCACCAGCACGTTGGCCATGGTCACGTCGATCTGCGGCTCCTCCTCGCGCGGCGTCACCACCACCGCAAACAGGCCGAGCAGCAGCGCCACCAGCGCCAGCAATGGCGTAATCTGCGAATCCTGGAAGTAGCGGGCGATCCGCCCGGAGATGCCCATCAGCGGCGGCCCATGCTCACCGCACGTGCGCCATGCCGGCTTTTACCGGATCGAGGGCCACCTGCTCCCCGGGCCTGAGGCCCGCAAGCACCTCGACGCCGCCGGCATCGCCGGCGGCACCCAGCCGCACCTGCCGCAACTGCGGATAGCCTTGTGCATCGATGACATACACCGCGGTCACTTCGCTGCGGCGGACCACCGCATTGCGCGGCACCAGCAGCCGCGTCGTACGGCCGGTGGCAAAGTGCGCGCGCGCGAAAACACCCGGATAGATGCCGCTCACATCCGCGGGCAGTTCCAGGCGCACGCGCGTGGTGTGAGTACGCGGATCAGCCGACGGCACCACGGTAATCCGGCTCGCCTCGATGCGGCGGCCCAGCGCCGGCACCTCGACCCAGGCCTTGCCTGCAGCCTGGATCGCCGCGAGCTGCGCCTGTGGCAGGTTCGCGACCACGCGCAGCGACGACGGATCGAATCCGGTCATCAGCGGCTTGCCCTGCACCGCCATCTCGCCGACTTCGACATGGCGCGCAGACACCACGCCGCTGTACGGCGCAACGATGGTGGCAAAACTGCGTTCGGTGCTGGCCTGACCCGCGCCCGCGATCAGCGAAGTGACGCGCGCCTGCGCGGTCTTGTATTCCGCTTCCGCGCGGTCAAGACCGGCCGCGCTGATGAACTTCTGCGCCGCGAGCTGCTTTGAACGCTCGAACTGCGCGCGCGCATTGGCCAGCGCCGCCTGCGCCTCCTGCACCTGTGCGGTACTGGCCGCCACCGCCTGATTCGCGGCGCGCTCGTCGATGCGCACGATGACTTCGCCTTTTTTCACGGCATCGCCGACGTCGAAACGCAGTTCGACCACGCGGCCGGCGATCTGCGCGGCAACCGTGGACTGGCGCACGGCCTCGACCACGGCTTCCGCCGTATAAGTCAGGTCGATTTCACGCGCCTCGACGACAGCGGACGCCAGCGCCGGCGCCGCCGGCTTCGCCGGCGGTGCGGTCTGCTCTCCGCAGGCAGCCAGGATGCCGAGCGCGGTCAGTGCCAGTAGTCGTCGCATGGACGTATCTTAAGCCTGTTTGTTGATCCAGCTGACCAGGGTACGCGCGTCCATCACACCCGAGCTGCGCGCCACCTCCCGGCCCTCGCGAAACAACGCCAGCGTCGGGATTGCCCTGATTCCGGCGCGCGCTGCGACTCCCTGCGCGGCTTCGGTATCGACCTTCGCAAACAGCACACGCCCCTGCAGCTCGCGCGCGGCTGCCTCGAACTGCGGCGCCATGGCCCGGCACGGTCCGCACCAGGCGGCCCAGAAATCGACGATCACCGGCAACTCGGTACGGGCAATCACGGCGTCATAGGTCGCGTCGCTCAGCTCCACCGGCTTGCCCGGCAGCAGCGCAGCGCCGCATTTGCCGCATTTCGGCCCGTCGCCCAGACGCCCGGCCGCAACGCGGTTTCCGGTTGCGCAGCCGGCGCAGGCCACATGCACATAGTCGGTTGGCTGTGTCTGCACGGTCACCCCGCTCAGGCGCAGGACCCGGCGGATTTCACCCCGGCCTTGCGCAGTATGCTCTCCAGCGGGCACAGACGCGTAAACCCGCTCTGGAACAGATTGATGCCGACAAAAGCCGTCAGCCAGAGGAAATGCGCGCTGACATAAACGGGGCTTTGCTGCACCCCCAGCGCCAGCGACACCAACACAAAAGATCCCGCAAAAATCCGCACCAGCCGTTCCGTCGTCATGTGACTGCTCCTTGTATGGGCGGCCGCCCGCGGCGGCCTCAACGTTCTGATTAATATACTACCGGGGGTATATGTTTTCAAGGCCTGCGGTGCTTGTCTTTGGATACTGGTAGGGGTATCCTTTAAATATTGCACCTAATTTACGGAACAGTCATGGCGATCATTGAAGACCAGCAGCACCGCAAGGCATTGATCTTGCGCCTGAAACGCGTCGAGGGTCAGTTGCGCGGCATCCAGGGCATGATCGACAGCGGCGCGGAATGCGAAAAAGTGACCCAGCAGCTGTCGGCGGCGAGGCGCGCGCTGGACAAGGCGTTTTTCAGCGTGCTCGCCTGTGCCATCCAGACCAGCCCGAAGAAAGGCGACAGCAATAAAGCGAGCGAGGAACGGGTCAAGCACGCCGCGGCGCTGCTGGCCAAGTTCGGCTAGGGAACTTTTCTGCAAACCGGCCATCCCATGTTGGTCAATTGCAGCACCGCTGGAATACCACTAAACTGCGACCCCATGAAAACCGCGCGTATCATCGCCGTCTGGCTGTTGATGCTGGCTCTGCCGCTGCAGGGCGTGGCGGCTATTTCGGTGGCCGTTGACTGCGTCGACGGCAATTCAGGACACGTCGCGCAGGTAGTACCCGGTCATCATCAACATCATCATGGCGCCGCATCGCAGGCGCATGAACACCCCGCGGACAATCAGCAGCACGATGATGGCCAACCGGTTGAGCATGCCAGCGTGCACTCCTGCTGTAATCATGTATTTACCGGCGTGCTGTCGGTAGCCGTGCCCGGCACCCCCGCTCCGCCGAATACTGTACTCCAGCGCGTGACGCTGCTCGCCACGCTGCACATCCCCGAACAGCCCCAGCGCCCGCCGCGGGCCTGATCCCCCTGCTTTAACGGTTGCCCCGCTTTGAATCAGCGGCGGCATTTCGTCGGGCGACGCTTACGCCCGCAATACGAATTGGGGATCAAACATGCGGTCAAGACTTGCAGCCATCGGCTGCGCCTGCGCAGTCATCTGGACAGCACCAGCCATTGCGCAACAGCACACAAATGCCCATCCGGCCAACCCACAGGCCGCGGTACCGGCATCGCCATACCAGTCAGCGTTTACCGGTTACCAGTCGTTCCGCGATGAAAAAATCGCCTCGTGGCGGGACGTCAATGACGAGGCCGCGCGCGTCGGTGGCCATCTCGGCATTTTCATGGGCGGCGCACACGCCGGTCACGGCGCAACCCCGCAGGCGCCGCGCGCCACACCGGGCAAAGGCTCACCGGGGATGACAAAATGAATCAATCAAGACAACCGCTCAAGTCGCCGCTGCGGGCCATCGCGGCAATCGTGATGCTCGCGTTCCTCGCCGGGTGCGCCACGCTGTCCGAAGACGGCGGATTTGGTTCAGTGCAAAAAGAAACGCGCGAGCGCGGCCTCAGCCAGGATGTGAAATGGATCAAGACCGAACAGGATGCCAATCACGTCCGCACCTCGGTCAGAACACGCCTCGCCACACCGCTGACGGCCGATTCCGCCGTGCAGATCGCATTGATGAACAACCGCGGATTGCAGGCAACCTACGCCGAACTCGGCATCGCGGAAGCTGACGTAGTACAGGCCGGACGGCTGCGCAACCCCGGTTTTTCGTTCGGGCGATTCACCCGCGCCGACGAAGTCGAAATCGAACGCACTTTCCTGTTCGACGTGCTGGGCCTCATTACCATGCCGATCCGCACGGACCTGGAAAAACGACGCTTCGCGCTGACCCAAGGCCGGATCGCCATGGAAACGCTGCAAATTGCGGCGGACACCCGGCGTGCGTACATCAGCGCGGTGGCGGCACAGGAAGCGGTGAAATACATGGAACAGGTGCAAATGGCCGCGGAAACCAGCGCTGAGCTCGCGCGGCGCATGGCCGCTGCCGGCAATTTCAGCAAACTGGACCGGGCACGCGAGCAGGTCTTTTACGCGGAGTCCACCGCCCAACTGGCCCGCATCCGGCAGCAGGCGCTGTCCGAGCGCGAACGGCTCACGCGGCTGATGGGGCTGTGGGGCGAAGACATTGCATTCAAGCTGCCCGAACGCCTGCCGGACCTGCCGAAGTCAGTGCGCGACATTGCTGACCTGGAAGCCACGGCAATCAGGCAGCGCCTCGACGTACAGGGCGCGATGCAGGAAGCGGAGAATATCGCCGCGTCACTCGGTCTGACCAAAGCCACCGGCTTCATCAATGTCATCGAAGTCGGCTATTCACGCATCAGCGAAACCCATGAACCGCGCAAGTCCGGCTACGAGATCGAACTGCGGCTGCCGATCTTCGACTGGGGCAGCGCCCGCGTTGCGCGCGCCGAACATACCTACATGCAGGCGGTCAACCGGGCGGCCGACACCGCCATCCGCGCACGCTCCGAAGTACGCGAGGCCTACGCGGCCTACCGCACGGCGTACGATCTGGCGAAGCACTATCGCGATGAAATCGTGCCGCTGAGAAAACGCATTTCCGAGGAAAACCTGCTGCGCTACAACGGCATGCTGATCAGCGTGTTTGAACTGCTGGCCGACGCGCGCCAGCAGGTTGCCGGTGTCAACGCCTATTTCGAGGCACTGCGCGATTACTGGCTCAGTGAAACCAGCCTGAACCTCGCGCTGACCGGGAAATCGCCCGGGGCCATGGCCATGGCGAGCAATGCACCAGCCGCCGGCGGCGACGCCCAGCCCGGCCACTAAAAGAACTTTGGAGACCACATGACCACACGTCGAAATTTTCTGCGCACGGCCGGTGGCGCCTTGCTGGGCGCCGCGGCAGTCAGCAAGGCTGCGCAGGGCGCAGTACCTGAAGCACCGATACAAACCAAACCCGACATGCAGCAACCGCTGATGCCGCCCAACGGCCGCCCCTACAATCCGGTGGCCACGCTGAACGGCTGGACCCTGCCGTGGCGTATGAACAACGGCTGGAAGGAATTCCATCTCATTGCCGAGCCCGTACGCCGTCAGATGGCGCCGGGCATGACCGCCCACCTGTGGGGCTACAACGGCCAGTCGCCGGGGCCCACCATCGAATGCGTTGAAGGCGACAAGGTGCGCATCTTCGTCACCAACAAGCTGCCGGAGCACACGACCATCCACTGGCACGGCATCCTGCTGCCCAACGGCATGGACGGTGTCGGCGGCCTGAACCAGCCGCAGATCCCGGTCGGCAAGACCTTCGTCTACGAATTCGAGATGAAGAAGTCCGGGACCTTCATGTATCACCCGCACGCCGATGAAATGGTGCAGATGGCGATGGGCATGATGGGATTTTTCGTGGTGCATCCGAAAAATCCGAACTTCATGAAAGTCGACCGCGACTTTGTGTTTCTGCTCAATGCCTATGACATCGCGCCCGGCGCCTACACGCCCAAGGTTGCCGAAATGCTGAATTTCAATCTGTGGTCGTGGAACAGCCGCGTGTTTCCCGGCATCGATCCCTTTGTCGTGCGCAAGGGCGACCGCGTGCGCATCCGCTTCGGCAACCTGACGATGACCAACCACCCCATCCACATGCACGGCTACGACTTTGAAGTGACCTGCACCGACGGTGGCTGGGTGCCGAAGAACGCGCGCTGGCCGGAAGTCACGGTCGATGTGGCGGTGGGCCAGATGCGGGCCTTCGAGTTTGTCGCCGATGCGCCGGGGGACTGGGCCATCCATTGCCACAAGTCACACCACACGATGAATGCGATGGGGCACAACATACCCAATATGATCGGCATCGATCATCGCGGTGTGGCGCAGAAGATCATCAATCTGGTGCCCGACTACATGGTCATGGGTGAGCGTGGCATGGCCGACATGGGTGAAATGGAAATGCCACTGCCCGACAACACGCTGCCGATGATGACCGGAACCGGACCCTTCGGACCCATCGAGATGGGTGGCATGTTCAGCGTGGTCAAAGTACGCGAGGGCCTGGCCCGGAACGACTACAAGGATCCGGGCTGGTACAAACACCCGCCGGGAACCGTGTCCTACGAATGGACCGGCACATCGCTGGCCGACACGCGCCCCGACCCGCAATCCCGGCGTCCTGCGGCAGCCACCGCGCCGGAAAAAGAACTGCGCGTGCGCAAACCGGGCGGGGGCCATGGGCACCATTGATCAAACGGAGCAGCCATGACGCTGACCCGCCTCGCCGTGCTCTTAGGGACCGCAGCCCTGGTTTACGGCTGCGTGGCGTGGCACGGCACGCTGCTGTGCGTGTTCATCGCCCTGGTGGTGGCCGCAGCAGCCGCATTCCTGCTCGGCGTCCTGCGGGAGTTGTGGATACTGCATCAACTTGGTGATATGTAATTGATTCTTAATAGTTTTTACAAGGAATTATGATGAAAAACCTGATACTCGCCGCGGCCCTTGCGCTGCTTGCCTTGGCCAACGGCGCCTACGCCCACGGCGCTAACAAGCACGCGCGGAAATTTTCGGCATTACAGCTGTCTGAAGAACATGCCTTCGGCAAAGCCGGCGACCCGAAAAAAGTCACGCGCACGATTACCTTCAACATGACCGACAACATGCGATTCAATCCCGCGCAAGTCAGCGTCAAAC